>NZ_JBFUGX010000007.1:0-29668 GCF_056402675.1 Polaromonas sp. P3_C2
GGCATGGGCTTGGCATAGCCGCCCACACCGACCGCGGCTTCGCGTTCTTCGTCAGTCTCGTAGGGCACATCGATGAATTTACCGCCCAACGATTCGACCTGCTCTTTGACGCTCGGGCGCACGTCGCTGGCTTCAATGACGGCGCCAAGGCGCTTGGCGGTGGCGATGGCCTGCAGGCCGGCTACGCCGACGCCCAGGATCACCACGCGGGCGGCCTTGACCGTGCCGGCCGCCGTCATGAGCATGGGGAAGAAGCGCTGGTATTCGGCAGCGGCCATCATCACGGCCTTGTAGCCGGCGATGTTGGCTTGCGAAGACAGCACGTCCATGCTTTGCGCGCGGCTGGTGCGCGGCGCGGCCTCCAGCGCGAAGGACGTCAGCTTGGCCGCAGCCAGGCGCTGCAGCCCGGTGGCATCAAAAGGATTGAGCATGCCGACCAGCACACCGCCGGCTTTGGCCAGGCCCATTTCACTGTCCAGCGGGCAGCGGACCTTGAGCACGATATCAGCGCCATAAGCGCCCGCCGCGTCGGTGATCTCTGCGCCGACCGCCGTGTAGGCCTCATCGGGAACGCTGGCAGCCACCCCGGCGCCGGACTGCACACGGACGGTATGCCCTTGTGCCTTGAGCTTTTTGGCCGTTTCGGGCGTGATGGCGACGCGTGTTTCTCCGGCCGTGATTTCGGCGGGTACCCCAATGAGCATGGGTCTCTCCTCAGTACGTTGGTGTTGGTTTGATTGACGTCAGCCCGCAGGCGGGCTTGCGCGCGATCTGTCTCGGTGTCTTTATCTGCGTATCCGCTTTTGTACCTGTCATGAAGCTTACATGAGATTTCTGCAATTTTTTGTCAGGGCAGTCTACAGTTTTTGACCCGAGTCAAGCCACGCAATAAAAAAAGCCCCGCCTGCCAATACATGGCGGTTGGGGCCGGTTTGCCTTGATGGCTGGCGTGCTATTTCTATTTGGCTGTCGGCATCACGAATTCGGCGCCCTTGCCGATGCTCTCTGGCCAGCGCTGCATGATGGACTTTTGTTTGGTATAGAAACGTACGCCCTCTTCGCCATAGGCGTGCATGTCGCCGAAGAGGCTTTTTTTCCAGCCACCAAAGCCATGCCAGGCCATGGGCACCGGGATCGGCACGTTGATGCCGACCATGCCGACCTGGATGCGGCGGCTGAATTCGCGGGCCACGTGGCCGTCCCGGGTGAAGCAGCTCACGCCGTTGCCGAATTCATGGGCATTGATCAGGTTCACCGCTTCGGCGAAGTCCTTCACGTGCACGCAGCCCAGCACCGGGCCAAAAATCTCTTCTTTATAGATGCGCATGTCGGGCGTGACATGGTCAAACAGCGTGCCACCCATCCAGAAGCCCTTGCCGCAGCCCGGGCCGGCCTTGGCGCCCGTGAAGGTGCGGCCGTCCACCAGCAGCTTGGCGCCTTCTTTCACGCCCGTCTCGATGTAGCCGGTAATGCGCTGGTGCGCGGCCGATGTGACGATGGGGCCCATTTCAGCGTCAAGCTCCACACCGTTTTTGATCACCAGTGTTTTGGCGCGCGCTTCCAGCATGGGAATGAGTTTTTCGGCCACATTGCCCACCAGCACAGCCACAGAGATCGCCATGCAGCGYTCRCCGGCCGAGCCGTAGCCCGCGCCGATCARTGCGTCCACCGCCTGCTCSAGGTCGGCGTCGGGCATGACCACCATGTGGTTCTTCGCGCCGCCCAGTGCCTGCACGCGCTTGCCGTGGCGTGCGCCGGTTTCGTAGATGTAGTTCGCGATCGGTGTGGAGCCAACAAAGGACACGGCCTTCACGTCCGGGTGCACCAGCAGGGCGTCGACCGCCTCTTTATCGCCCTGCACCACGTTGAAGACGCCGTCGGGCAAGCCGGCTTGCTTGAGCAGGTCGGCCATGAAAAGGCTGGGGCTGGGGTCGATGGGACTGGGCTTGAGCACAAAGCAGTTGCCGGCGGCAATCGCCACCGGGAACATCCACATCGGCACCATCACCGGGAAATTGAAGGGCGTGATGCCGGCCACCACACCCAGCGGCTGGCGCAGCGTCCAGTTGTCGATGCCGGTGGAAACCTGGTCGGTGAAGTCGCCCTTGAGCAGCTGCGGAATGCCGCAGGCGAATTCAACAATGTCGATGCCGCGCGAGACCTCGCCTTGGGCGTCGGTGAACACCTTGCCGTGCTCGGCGGTGATCATGTGGGCCAGCTTGTCCTTGTTCAGGTTGAGCAGTTCCAGGAACTTGAACAGCACGCGCGCGCGGCGCAGTGGCGGCGTGTCGGCCCAGGCGGGAAAGGCGGCCTGGGCTGACGCCACGGCCGCATCGACCTCCGTTCCGCTGGCAAGCGCGACATAACCCGACACCGCGCCCGTTGCAGGGTTGAAGACTTCCTGGCTACGCCCGGAAGACGGCGCGGCCACACGGCCATTCAGGTAGTGGCCGATGGTGGCTTGTGAAGCGGAGGYAGCAGGGGATAAAGACATTTTGCAATCCTTGAAAGGTGGCGGCACCGGACTGGCCGTTGGGGGTTCACCGCAGTCTAGGGCTGCGCAGCCGAATTGATAATGCCCCGTTTTGTGATTACATTGTTCATATTTTTGAACAATAGACCTCTCGACCTCCATGTCTTCCGACCAGCTATCGCCCCTTGTCGCCGATCTTCACCTGCTGACCATCCTGGCGGCTACACGCAGCTTTACCGAAGCGGCGCGCCGCCTCGGGATGTCCAAGGCCTCGGCCAGCATGCGCATCAGTGAGCTGGAGCGCGCCGCCGGCGTGACGCTGGTGCGACGCACCACGCGCTCCGTAGGCCTGACGGAGGCTGGCCAGCAATTGGTGAACGACATGCAGCCGGCGTTTAACCGCATCAGCGAGAGCTATTCCGCCGTGAAGGACCTGGTGGAAACCCCGCGCGGGCTGATCCGCGTGACAGCACCTGTCGCGCTCGGGCGTCAGCACCTGGCGCCCTGCGTTGCGGCCTTCCTCAAGCGCTATCCCGAGATCCATATCGAACTGGAACTCACCGACCGCTTTGTCAACCTTGCCAATGAAGGCTTCGACCTGGCGATACGACACACGAATGCGCCGCCCGACACCCATGTGGCCTGGGTGTTGTGCGAAACGCGCTCCATCCTGCTGGCCAGCCCCGACTACCTGGCGCGCCGCGGCGTGCCTGCGCAGCCGTCAGACCTGGCCGCGCACGATTGCCTGCTTTACCTGGGCAACCACAACACCGCCAGCTGGACCTTCGTGCGCAGCGGCAAGCGCAAATCCCGCGAGCAAGTTGGCGTGAACATCACGGGCACACTGAAGGCCAACAACAGCGAAGTGCTGCGCGAAGCGCTGGTGGCGGGCCTGGGCATCGGCCTGCTGCCGGATTTCAGCGCACCTGCGGGTGGCAGCGCGGTGCCATCGCCGTCGCCGCTTGTGCAGGTGCTGCCCGAGTGGCAGGTGCAGGGATTTTTCGGCGAGCGCATTTACGCCCTCAGGCCCTGGTCGCAGCAAGTGCCCAAGGCGGTGCAATGCCTTGTGGCACATTTGCGCGAGAGTTTCGCTGCCGGATTTTCGGCTAGCAAACACACCTGGCCGGCCGGTCAGGACCCCGGTCATCAAGGCCACGGATAATCCGGCGCATGATTAAACGATGGAAACCCAGCGTCACGGTCGCTGCGGTGATTGAAAAAAAGACGGGCGGTGTCTCCAGGTTCCTGCTGGTCGAAGAGGAAACGCGGGACGGCCTGAAGCTCAACAACCCCGCCGGCCACCTGGATCCCGGTGAAAGTCCCTTTGAGGGTTGCGTGCGCGAAACACTGGAAGAAACCGCCTTCCATTTCACGCCCACCGCCATTGTGGGTGTCTATCTCTCCCGCTTTGAGCGGGCCCTCATCGGGCAGGAAGAATCCGAAGACATCACCTACCTGCGCTTTGCGTTCTGCGGCGAACTGGGCGAGCACGTGGCAGGCCAGGCGCTGGATGAGGGCATTGTGCGCACGGTCTGGCTGACGGCCGACGAAATAAGAGCAAGCGCTCACATGCACCGAAGCCCTCTCTTGTTGACCTGCATGGAAGATTACCTGGCAGGCAGGCGCTTCCCGCTTGATCTGGTGACCACGGATGCCAGCGTGCATGCACCGCTGAACCAGAAGTAGGAAGCACCGCTGCCGTGGATGATTTGGCAGCGCCAACGGGACCCCGCTTTCCCGCTGACAGCCAGCGCAATCCTCAATAAAGAATTCGTTGCGCCACCGGCGGCGGCGTCCACTGGTACAACCAGGTCTCCGTCAATGACTGGCCGTCGACCTGCAAATGCATGCGCAGGTTGATGGGTGCCGTGCTGTCGCCATCGGGGCGCAGGTCGAACATGGCACGCCACCCCTTGATGGCGTCCAGCGGCCGGGCCGACGTCAATTCAATCGTGCCGCGCGAAGCGGTGATCACGGCTTTGACCTGGGCCCCGCGGTTCAGCAAGGCAAAGTCGCCGCCCGCAAAATCGACGGCAAAACGCCGCGTGTAGGCGGTGCGCTTTTGCCCGACCACGCCGCCGAGGCCGGTACGTGTGGCCACACAGCGCGCCAGCGGCCCTTGCGCGGCGGGCGGTTCGCCCCCCCAGTGCAGCCGGTAGGAAAACAGCAACTCCTGCCCTGCCTGCGGCTTGTCCCTGGGGTTCCAGAAGGCCACGATGTTGTCAAAGGTTTCGTCCGCGGTCGGAATTTCCACCAGCTGTATCGCGCCCGCACCCCAGCCCGCCTTGGGCTCAACCCACAGGCTCGGGCGTTTTTCATAGAACACGCCGTCGTCCTGGTAGTGGTCAAAGTTGCGATCGCGCTGCATCAGGCCAAAACCGCGCGGGTTCTCGTCCTGGAAGGCGTTGAACTGCAATTGCGCCGGATTGGTCAGTGGACGCCACAGCCATTCGCCCGTGCCGCTGTGCATGGCCAGGCCGTCGGTGTCGTGGATTTCGCCGCGCCAGTCCCAGCCCATGCGTTTGTCGTTTTCGCCGGTCTGGAACATGCTGGTGCACGGCGCGATGCCCATGCGGTCAATGGTTTTGCGCGGATACAGCGCCACGTCCAGGTCCATGACCTGCGTGTCGCCCGGCGTGATCACAAAGCGGTAGGCGCCGCTGACACTCGGCGAGTCCAGCAGGGCGTAGACGGTCAGTGAAGCCGCTTTCGGGTCCGGCTTTTCGAGCCAGTAGCCGATGAAATCCGGAAACTCTTCCGGGAAAGTTTGCGCCGTGTCGATGGCCAGGCCCCGTGCCGACTGGCCATACTGCCATTCGCCTCCCACCGCGCGAAAGTAGCTTGCGCCAAGGAAGGCCGCCACGTCACGCACCGGATCGGTGTGGAAGTTCAGCCGGAAGCCGGCAAAACCGAGATCGACGGGCAATTTGTCGCCCCGCACGCCGCTTTTTCCGTAATCAAACATGGCCGGGTCATAGGCCAGTTCCTGTGCCTGGCCATTGCTCACTTCATGCATGCGCACCGGCGTCTTGAAGAATAGGCCGAGGTGAAAAAATTTGGCCACGAAGCGCAGCTTGTCATCGCCCCACAAGGCATGGTCGTCCCTAAAGCGGATGGCCTGGTGCTGGTCCCAGTTCAAGTCCGAAATACCGGCCGGCAAGGCCGCAGGCCGGGGCCGGTAGGGTTTGGCGGCCAGGTCGCGCGCCTGGCCCTTGAGCATCGCGTAATCGAAGGCTTGGGCCTTGCCCACGGGTTTGAGGCCCGCAGCCTGGGCCAGTGACGAAAGCCATGGCAACCCGGTGGCGATGCCGGCGGCCGTGACGGCCTGCCCGGTGCGGGAAAGAAATTGACGTCGTTGCAAAGTGGCAGCTCCTGCAAGAAAGGGAGTTCCATTGTGCCGCCGGCCGCACGGCCAGCAGGGCCGGAAAGCCCGGACAGGCGCAAACGCTTTCATCTTTTTACAATAGAGCCATGGGCAACCCGCAAATCAACACACACAGCCACGACGGCAAGCGGCAACGGATCGTTGTTGGCCTGAGCGGAGGCGTGGACTCCGCCGTGACGGCGCACCTGCTCAAGCAGCAGGGGCACGAGGTTATCGGCATCTTCATGAAGAACTGGGAAGATGACGACGACAGCGAGTTCTGCTCGTCCAACATCGATTTTGTCGACGCCGCCGCCGTGGCCGACGTGATCGGCATCGAGATCGAGCACGTCAACTTCGCAGCCGACTACAAGGACCGCGTCTTCGCCGAGTTCCTGCGCGAATACCAGGCTGGCCGTACGCCCAACCCCGACATCCTGTGCAACGCCGAAATCAAGTTCAAGGCATTTCTGGACCATGCCATGCGCCTGGGCGCCGAAAAAATCGCGACCGGCCACTATGCGCGGGTGCGTCGCAATGAAGCCACCGGCCTGCACGAACTGCTCAAGGGCCTGGACCCGGCCAAAGATCAAAGCTATTTTTTGCACCGGCTGAACCAGTCACAGCTCTCCAAAACGCTGTTCCCTGTGGGTGAGCTGCGCAAGACCGAAGTCCGGCGCATTGCCGACGAGATCGGCCTGCCCAACGCGAAGAAAAAAGACTCCACGGGCATCTGCTTTATCGGCGAGCGGCCTTTCCGCGAATTTTTGAATCGCTACATTGCCAAAGAGCCCGGCCCCATCAAGAACGACAAGGGCCGCGTGCTCGGTGAGCATGTGGGCCTGTCTTTCTACACGCTGGGGCAGCGCCAGGGCCTGGGCATAGGCGGCGTGAAGGCCAAAGGGGCCGAGCTCAAGGCCGTGCAGGCACGCGGGTTACGCGGCGTGGGCGAGCACGAACCCTGGTTTGTGGCACGCAAGGACCTTGAAACGAACACGCTGTGGGTGGTTCAGGGCCATGATCACCCCTGGCTGCAATCCACCGTGCTCCAGGCGCAGGACTGCAGCTGGGTGGCGGGACATGCACCGACGCCCGGTGTCATGGCGGCCAAAACACGCTACCGGCAGGCCGACGCGCCCTGCGAATTGCGCAGCGCTAACGGTGCGGCCTGCGAACTGGTGTTTGCCGATGCCCAGTGGGCGGTGACGCCGGGCCAGTCGGCTGTGCTCTACCAGGGCGATGTCTGCCTGGGTGGCGGCGTGATTGCCACCAGCAATGTGCAGAACCAGCCGGCTGTGCCGGTCCGGGCAGTCTACGCCTGATTTTCATTCAAATCAGGCCGAAAGCCATTATGGTATTGCGCAAGCAGCTATTAAATCAATAGCAAAACGACTCAAAGCGCGGTTTCAACGTAGGTGTAAATGTAGTTGGAGCCGCCGTTGACGTTGCCCAGCAGGCGCGACGAACCAAAAATGCCCGAGCGGTGCGACACACCAAAGCCTATAAAGGTGTCCTTGAGCGGCCGGTAGCCGATCAGGTCGCCCAGGCTCACGTCAATGGTCGGGTCCAGGTAATTGAGCATGCGCGAGGCCGACTTGCCGTTTGCCGCCAGGCTGGACGACTCGATGTAGGGCGCCCGCTGCGCCATGGAGACGCCCACGCCCAATCCCAGCCGCGTCTTGACCCGGTCGCTCCACGGGAAGCCCGAGTAAACGGCCTTCATGAACAGGTCCAGTTGCACGCCATTGGCCTGCAGGCCCCGCTCATCGTGGTGCGTGAGGCCCACGTAGCCGATGAAGTCGAGCGGCCAGCCGTTCACGTTGTTCAGGAAGGGCTTGCCCACCTGAATGCCGGTAATGCGGGTCGAATTGACCTTCGCCGTCGACAGGCACTGCGCCGTGATGATCTTGGCCAGGTGGCAGCCGTCTTCGGTTGACTTGCCGTACAGCAGCTTGAAGTAGGTGGGTGAGCCGTCTTCTGCCCACTCGCGCTTGTGGCCGCCGAAGTCATAGGCCGCACCGACATACACGGCGGGCAGCACGCTCTTTTGCACGATGGGGCTGTTCTTGGTCTTGTTGTCCAGCAGGGTGGCCGACACACCGGCCAGCAGACGCCAGCGCTCGGTGAGGTCATAGGAGCCGTACAGGCCAATCGAGGTCTGCACGCCCGAGCCCGGCGCATAAGCAGGCCGCCCGGCCGTTGCCTCACTGGCCTGCACTCCGTAGTAATAGTTGTTGAGCCTGGCGTCGCGCACCCCCACGGTCACATTGGGGCGCAACATCCAGGGGCCCGAGCGCCAGTCGTAGGTGTAGCCCAGACGGAACTCGTTGCCCTTGTACGTGTTGCTGATGTCATGCACCAGCTCGGCCTGCAACGTGCCCCAGGGCTGGCGCCAGCGGTAGGCTAGGCCCAGGTCCAGGCCCGAGTCGCGCGGCGACATGCCGGCCAGACTGGCGGGCAGGCGCTCGGTCGGAAAGCCCTCCAGGCGCTGCTCCACAAAAAGGTCCAGGCGCCGCTCGGTGCCGTTGAGCAGCTTGATGCCGCCCCGGTTGGCATGCAGGAAAAGCCGTTCGCCCTCATACAGGTAAAGCGGCAACAGGTCGTAGCGCGTGCCGGCATCCTTGTAGGGCGAACGCTCGATCCGGGTCACGAGGCCCAGCCCGACACTGCCCGGCGAAGAAAGGATGTCGGTGAGCGGCTCAGTGTTGCCGCCGGCAAAGGCCGGCAGGGCCGCGCACAGCCCGGCAGCCGCAATAGCAGCTCCGCGCAGAACTCGGTGTGGCAAAAGGAGCAAAGGGGAGCGATTCATCATGTTTTTTTTGAAAGTGGGGGATGTTGCAGCAGCCGGTCAGGGGGCACACACTCCGATGCTATCCACGAACAACGCATCCGCTCCGGCCGATTTGTAAGAAAACGGGTACAAATCGGATAGGCCGACACCGCGCCATTCCCCTTATTGATTCGATCCGGGCGTCTTTCTCACACGCCGGCTCACACGTACACTGCCTATCTTCGGGTCTCCACTAACTTAACGGAGCCTGTTATGCCCAAATTCGTGATCGAACGTGCCATCCCCGGACTCGGGGCCCTGAAGCCCGCCGAGCTGCAATCCATCTCCCAGAAATCCTGCGGTGTGCTGCAGGAACTGGGGCCTGATGTGCAGTGGGTGCAAAGCTATGTGACGGGCGGCAAGATGTACTGCATCTACAACGCGGCCAGCGAGGAACTCGTGAAGGAACACGCGCGCAGGGGTGGCTTTCCGGCGGACACCGTCTCGCGAGTCACCACCACCATAGACCCCACCACCGCCGAAGCCTGAGGCAGCCGGTGAACTCGCCAGCCCCGAACGACGCGCCGCCTTTGGGGCTGGCCATCCACCTGCTCGGCCCGCCGCGGGCGGAGCGCGGAGGCCAGCCCGTGCCGGCGCCACGCGGGCACAAAGTCTGGGGCCTGCTCGCCTACCTGGTCCGCAGCGATGCGCCGGTCAGCCGCAAGCACCTGGCGCAGCTGCTGTTCGAGGATGCCGAAGATCCGCTGGCCGCCCTGCGCTGGAACCTTAGCGAGCTGCGGCGCCTGCTCGGCACCGCAGATTTGCGCGGCGATCTGCTGGCGCTTTCACTGGAGCCTGCCACCTACGTCGACCTCAGCGCCGTACTGTCGGGTAGCTGGGCGCAAGCCCTGTATGTGCCCGGCCTGGATCACGAGTTGCTGGAAGGCATGAATTTTTCCGGCAGCCCGGCCTTCGAGGTCTGGCTTGCCACGGAGCGCCGCCATCTGCAGGCCGCCGCCGAAGCCGTGCTGCGCGAAGCCGCACTGGCTCGCATGGCCGCGGGCGCCATGACAGAAGCAGCCGCGCTGGCCGGCCGACTGGTACGGCACAACCCGCTTGACGAGAACTACCAGGCTTTGCTGGTGCGCAGCCTCGCGGCCGCGGGTGACGGCGTGGGCGCCGCGCGCCAGGCCGCAGCCTGCCGTGAATTGTTCCAGCGCGAACTCGGCGTGCAACCCGGCGCCACGCTGGACGCCGCCCTGCGCACGCTCACCGCAGCGCCCACCGCGCGGCCCGCCACCGGGCGCGCCGCGGCGCTGGCACAGCTGGAAGCCGGGGAGGCGGCGATCAGCGCCGGCGCGCTCGATGCCGGCCTGCAATGCCTGCGCCGCGCGATCGTGGAAGCCGATGCCACCGGCGACGCGGCGCTGCGCGCGCGCACGCGTGTGGCCCTGGGCGGCGCGCTGGTGCATGCCGCCCGCGGACGCGACGAAGAGGGCGCTACGGCGCTTCACGAAGCACTGGAGGTCGGCCACGAGGCTTCGCCGGCACTCGCCGCCGCCGCGTGCCGCGAGCTCGGCTACGTCGAATTCCTGCGCGGCCGCTATGAACGCACGCTGGCCTGGCTGCAACGCGCGACGCCGATGGCAGCCGGCGACCACGCGGAGCAAGCGCGCATTGCCACCGTGCAGGGCGCTGCGCTCAGTGACACTGCGCATTACACAGCCGCCATCAGCCAGCTACGCGAAGCAGAGGTGCTGGCTGCTAGCGTCGGCGACAGCCGGCAACTTGCCTACGCGCTGTCCATGCTGGGCCGCGCGCTGCTGCTGCACGGTGAACCCGAGGCCGCCGCCGACGCCCTGGACCGCTCGGTGGCACTGGCCCGGCAAGGCTGGACCGCCTTTGTGCCGTGGCCRCAATCGCTGCGGGCCGAGATCGACCTGCTGCGCGGCGACGTGGATGCGGCCGCGAACCGCTACGAGCATGCCTTCGCGCTCGGCTGCCAGCTCAGCGACCCATGCTGGGAAGGCATTGCCGGCCGAGGCCTGGGGCGCGTGGCGATGGCGCGCGGGGAACCGCAGCGCGCCGTCGAAATACTCGCTGACGCATTGACGCGCTGCATACGCCTTCCTGATGCCTACCTGTGGGCCAAGGCATATGCCCTCGACGCGCTGTGTGATGTCGCTGTGGCACAAGCCATGCCCCAGGCCTCGGCCTGGATCAACGAAATGCAGGACCTCGCTGCGCGCAGCGGCATGCGCGAACTGACGGTGCGCGCCTGCCTGCACCGCGCGGCGCTCGGCGACGGTGCGAGCGCGGCGGCGGCGAAGCTGCTTGCCGGCCAGATCGACAACCCCGCGCTGCACGCCCTTGCCGGGCTATGACTGCGGTTGCCACATCCAAAGAGGCTGATGATGAATGCGAAATCAAACGACGCCGTATCGCTCAGCGGCATCCGGCGCCTGGTGCCCGGCCAAGCGCTGCGTTTGCCGCGGCGCGGCGGCGAACTGACGGTGCTGCACGGCCGGCTCTGGCTGACGCTCCACAACGATCCCGGGGATCATTTCATCGAAGCCGGCCAGCGCGTGCGCCTTGGCACCAACAAGAACGCAGTGGTTGAATCCGCAGGAACCGCGCAGGGCGTGAGTCTGCACTGGGAGCCTTGTCGCCCGGGCTTCGTCAGTGCCTTGCTCGCCCGGCCCCTGAGCGGCACGGCCTTCCTGGCCTTTTTGGCGGCCCGCGGCTTCGCGGCGCTGGCCCTCAGCGCCGCGGCAGGCGCAAGACGCGCGCGTGGCCATCATGCGGTCAGCGACCGCCACGTGTTCATCACGCTGGAAGGCGGCGGGGCGCGAGGGTCAGGCCACCCTTGAGGAAAAAAGCCATCAACCCTTATCGGATGAGCGCAAACAGCTATTAAATTGATAGCAAACACGCCGTGACGCTCTTTTTTAGCGCTGCATGCCATCGCCACCGCGGCGGATGCCACCGGTGAACACAGGCCGGGCGCCGCATGGCCTCAGCCGAGCCCGCACCACTGCGCGATGCGGTGCATCATGTCGCCCCACAAACCGAGCACGGCGGCAAGCACCAACACCCCGCCAGCCAGGCGCACGCCAAGTTGCCCGCCCAGCCTATTGCCAGCGCGCCGAAGCCCAGCCAGTAGTTGCGGCGCCAGCAACAGGGAGACGCCGCTACCTACCGCAAAAGCCGCCATAGCCAGCGCACCTTGCAGCGGTCCGCCGCTGAGCGACGCCACCAGCAGCGCCGAATAAAGCAGGCTGCAGGGCATAAAGGCCCACAACGCGCCCACCGAGAACATGCCGCCGCGCGATGCGGCCACGGCACCCACCCTGGACCACGCGGAGCGGCCCGCGCGGTCGGCCCAGGCCGGCTGGCTGGCCTTCACCACCAGCATCAGGCCCCAGCCCAGCACGGCCAGGTGAAACAGCACCCAGAGCGGCTTGACCACGGCGGCCTGCTCCGTAATCCAGGCAAAACTTTGCACCGCCACGGCTGCCGCCGCGCCCGCGGCGGAATAGCCTACAAGCCGCCCGGCCTGAAAGACCAGCGGTGAATGTGCCTGCCGCTGCGGGCCCACGCGCCGGAGACCGCCACAGGCAGCGCCGCACATCACGGCGCAATGCGGTCCGCCGGCCAGCCCCATCAGCAAGGCCGTCATGGCGAGTGCGTAAGACATGGGCGGCGCCGCAATCAAATAATGCGCGAAAACCGGCTGCGGTTGAGGTCGGACTGCAGGTAGCGGTCGAACACCATGGCCACCGCGCGCAGCACGAAGCGCCCCTCGGGCGTCACTTCGATGCCGGTGTCAGACAGCACGACCAAGCCGGCGTGCTCCAGTTCGCGCAGGCGTTCGAGCTCGGGCGCGAAGTAGGCCTTGAAGTCCAGCATCCAGGCGAGTTCTATCGACTCGAACCAGACCCGGCCTTGGCACATGATGGCCATGATCACCGCGCGGCGCGCCAGGTCGTCCCGGCTTAGCGCCAGGCCGCGCGTAACCGGGAAGCGCCCCTGATCCAGCAGGTCGCAGTATTCCTCCAGGTCCTTGGCATTCTGGCTGTAGGTGGCGCCGACCGCGCCTATGGCCGACACGCCCAGACCCACCAGGTCGCGGTCGGGCTGGGTGCTATAGCCCTGGAAGTTGCGGTGCAACCGGCCCTCGCGGCTGGCCACGGCCAGCGCGTCGTTCTCAAGCGCGAAGTGGTCCATGCCGATGTAGCGGTAACCCGCGCCCTGCAAACGCTGCATGGCCTCGGCCAGCATGGCGGCCTTGTCCTCGGCCGCGGGCAGCAGCGCCGTTGGGATGTGCCGCTGCGGCTTGAAGCGCTCCGGCAAATGGGCATAGGCATAGAGGGCAATGCGGTCCGGCCTGAGCTCCTCGACCCGGCGTATGGTGCGCGCGAAGGACGTCTGTGTCTGCCGCGGCAAGCCGTAGATCAGGTCCACATTGATGGATTCAAACCCGAGCGCGCGCGCCTGCGCGACCAGCGCGAACACCTGTTCGGCGGGCTGGACGCGGTGCACGGCTTTTTGCACATCGGGGTCAAAATCCTGGACGCCGAAGCTCAGTCGGTTAAAGCCCAGGGCGGCCAGCGCGGCCAGGCGCGTGTTGTCCACAGTGCGTGGGTCTACCTCGATGGCCATTTCCGCACTGGCCGCGATGTCGAAGTTGCCTCTGAGCATGTCCATGAGCCGTGCGAGTTCCGCGTCGGACAAAAAAGTCGGCGTGCCCCCGCCCAGATGCAGCTGGCTAACGGGCTGCCCCTGCCCCAGTCGCGCCGTGTACAGGGCCACTTCGCGCTCAAGATAGCCCAGGTAGGCGGTGGCGCGGCTGTGCTGCTTGGTGATGATCTTGTTGCAGGCGCAGTAGTAGCACAGCGATTCGCAAAACGGGATGTGCACATACAGCGACAGCGGCGCCGCCGATGTCTCGGCCCGCACGCGTCTGTCGTCCAGCGCGCGGCTATGGTCGACGGCGGTAAAGGCCTCGACAAAACGGTCCGCTGTGGGAAAGGAGGTGTAGCGCGGCCCGGTGATGTCGAACCGTCGAAGGGCCTGGGGTAATACAGCGGGCATGGAATGTTTAGGGAATGTGAGGCCTCCACTGTGCCGCCCCTCCGCCCCGGCTGCGTTGATGTGGATCAACGAGGGCGCAAGGTGGGGCCGCCGGACGCGTCTGCCCTGTTCTTGACCTGCGTCAAATCGCCGCGAAGGGCACGCCGTAAGCTGGCGGCTTCCCCATTGCCCTGGGTGGACGGCCCCGGCTGCCAACCCTTCATCTCATGTCCCTGTCACAAGCAATCCAAGTAAYCCAAGCTACTGTTCTTCCGCACCGAAAAGTCCTGCGTTCCTGGCTTCTTCCCGTCTCGACCAAAAACACCGGCCTTGCATTGGCGCTGGCCCTGATGGACCTTGCCCTGTTCGCTGCATGCATGGCCGGGGCGGTGCTCGCGGACCACCCCGCCCTCCAGGTGCTCATGGCCCTGCTGGCGGGGTTCATGATCGCCAGGCTGTTTATCCTCGGCCACGATGCGTGCCACCAGAGCTTCACCTCACACCGCAAACTCAACCGCTGGCTGGGCCGCCTGCTTTTTCTGCCCTCGCTCACACCCTACAGCCTGTGGGACGTCGGGCACAACATCGTGCATCACGGCTACACCAACCTCAGCGGCTTTGATTTCGTCTGGCAGCCCGCAACTCTTGAGGCCTATGAACGCCTGCCCGCCTGGAAGCGATGGCTGGAGCGCGTCTACCGCAGCGGCTGGACGCCCTGGCTCTATTACCTCGTGGAAATCTGGTGGAAGCGGCTTTACTTCCCGTCCAAAGCCGTGATGCCCACACGGCGCGGCATTTTTGTCGCGGACAGCTTGCTGGTCACCGCCGCTGCCGCTGCCTGGGTCGCGGGCCTTGTGGTCACGGCATGGTCTACCGGCCAGTCGGCACTCTGGCTTTTGGCTGTCGGCTTTTTCCTGCCGCTGCTGGTGTGGAACGGCCTTATAGGCTTTGTGGTCTACGTGCACCACACGCACACCCAGATCGCCTGGTACGACAACAAAAAGAGCTGGTCCGACGCAAACCCCTTTGTCTCCACCACCGTGCACCTGACCTTCAACTCGTTTTTCGGCGCGGCGCTGCACCACATCATGGAGCACACCGCCCACCACGTCGACATGGGCGTGCCGCTGTACCGCCTCAAGCAGGCCCAGGCCGTCCTGGAGGCCAGGCTACCCGGCCACATCGTTGTACAGCCCTTTTCATGGCACTGGTACTTCGACACGGCGCGCCGCTGCAAGCTTTACGACTTCGAGGGGCGGCAATGGACGGATTTTTCCGGCAATCCGACCTCGCAAGGGATGGCCGGGCCCGTTTAAGCCGTAAACAGGTTGTCAGTGGACGCGCGTGTCGAAGACCTGTTTGAGGGCCGCATGGTCAAGGATGCGGATGTGGCGCTTGTCGACTTCAAGGATGCCCTGTTGCTGGAAAGCGGAAAAGGTGCGGCTCACGGTCTCCAGTTTCATGCCCAGGTAGCTGCCGATTTCGGCACGCGACATGCGCAGGTGAAACTCGCTGGCCGAGTAGCCGCGTAACTTGAGCCGCTGCGACAGGTTAAGCAGGAAGGCGGCCAGCCGCTCTTCGGCGTTCATGCTGCCCAGCAGCATCATCAGGCTGTGTTCCTTGACGATCTCCCGGCTCATCAGCCGGCCGACGGCCTGCTGCATGTCGGCACTGGTCGCGGCCAGGCCGCTGATCTGGTCGTAGGGAATGGTGCAGACTTCAGTGTCTTCGAGCGCGGTGGAGTTGCTGGCATACGCGCCGTTGGCAATACCGTCCAGGCCCATCAGCTCACCGGCCATCTGGAAGCCGCTGACCTGCTCACGGCCGTCCGCGAGCGTGAGGCTGGATTTGAAGGTGCCGATGCGCACCGCATAAATGTTGCGGAAAGCCTGGCCCTCATGGTAGAGCGTCTGCCCCGCCTTGACCTTGATCCGGCTGAAGTGGAGATCGTCCAGTCCCCCCACATCGGCGGGCTTCATGCCGCAGGGCAGGCAAAGGTCGCGCAGATTGCAGTTCGAGCAGGGAGTCTTCAGCGGCAGGATGGCGGCGGAAGAAATGCCGCCGACGGATGAAGTGCCGCTGGTGGATGAACAGGCTACAGGCATGATGACTCCTTGGATTGGGAGGAAGAAACGGATTGATCCACACGCCGCGGCTGCGCAAGCATTGCCACGGTGTCCCCGAGTTGGTAAAACTCGGCGTGTTTATCGAGGAAGCAGGCAGCACCCGCAGCCAGGTAGCGCGCACGGTAGGCGGCCTCGGCATGGTTGCTGAGGATGATGAAAGGAATGTCTTGCGTGGTTTTGAGGATGGACTGCAGCACCTGCATGCCCGTGCCCTTCTCGAATTGCACGTCAAGCACCACCACATCGGGCTGCGTCGCCAGGATGCCCGAGACCGCAGACTCCGGCGTATCGGCCTGGCCCGCGACCACCACGCCCCGGGCGGTAAGCATTTCGGCAACGCTGCGGCGGCTCAGCGCGGAGTCGTCGGCCAGAAAGACCCGGGTGGGTGAAGCGGTGTGTTGCATGCCTCTACTGTCGCGCAGGCGGCGCGGCAGGGACATCGTCTTTTGCTGAAAGGCCGGCTCGGATAAGGCTGGTTCGCCGGCACCGGCGCTCCGATCCAGACTCGGAAATTTCCGAGCCTGTACCGACCAGCGCGCCCGCTTAATGCGCCATCAAAACCGGCAGCGTCATGCTTTTGAGGACGGTCCGGGATGCGCCGCCCAATACCCATTCATAGGCGCGGGCGCGGCCATAGCAGCCCATCACCAGCAAGTCCGCCTGCAGATCGAACGCGCGCGACAGCAGCAGGTCGCCCAGGTTCCCGGGTTCCGCGCCTTCCACATTTTCCCGGTGCCAGCTGGCCTGGACACCGTGGATCTTCAGGTAAGAGACGATATTCGGACCTGCGCCCGTAGCCGCCACGGCATCAACGCCCCAGCTCAGGATATGCACCGAGTTTGCGTTGCGCAGGATGGGCAGGGCCGCGGTCACCGCGCGTGCGGCTCCGCGGGTGGGCTTCCAGGCGATCACCACATTGCCCGGCAAACCCGGTTTTGCCGACGTGTAGGGCAGCACCAGTGCCGGCCGCCCGCTCAGGGCGATCACGGCCTCCGGAAAATCCGCCGGCATCAGTGTGGACCAGCCCTCGCCCGGGCCGTGCTGGCCCAGCACCAGCAAGTCGGCATAAAGCGCCTGTTCGGCAAAGGCCGACACCAGCGGAAATTCATGAACTTCAGCCCAGGTGGCCGACAACCCCGCGGGCCTGAGCTGCTCGAACACCGAACGTGCCCGCGCCAGTTCGGTGTCCTGCACGTTCTCCCGCCTCACGGCCAGGCCGACGCCGATGCCGGAGGCGACGGGAAGCGCCTCCGAGGCCGAAGGCGATGCATACAGCGCCGTGATGCCGGCGCCATGCTGCGCGGCAAGCCGGCAGGCAAATTCAAGGCGTTGCGCGAATTGCGGCGAGGCATCGGCGTGGACCAGCAGCTGTTTCAGTTCATTGCCCATGGAACACCTCCCGGTGCAGAGTTTGGATACCCTGACTGTAGGCAGATGCACCCAAGGCCGTATTGACCCTCGTCAACACCATGCTCTTTGCGCGGCCGCTTTCAGCGTTCAGCTGTCCAGCGGTTCGGCCAGCCCGTGCTTGATGGCGTAGCGGATCAGTTCGCTCTGGTTTTGCAGTCCCATTTTTTGCATGAGGTTGGTCTTGTGGGTGCTGACGGTCTTGACCGACAGGTTCAGCCGCGTGCCAATGTCCGTGAGAGAGACGCCGGCCACCAGCAGCTGCAGCACCTCGAACTCGCGGTTGGAAAGGCTCTCGTGCGGAACCGCCTGGCTACCGGGCATCGCGCCCAACGCAAGCTGTTCCGCCACCTCGGCGCTGATGAAGGCGCCGCCCGAAGCGACCTTGCGTATGGCCTGCTCCAGCTGGTCCGGTGCGCTCTCTTTGGTCAGGTAGCCGCTGGCGCCGTTCTTGATCGCGCGCACGGCGTACTGCAGCTCCTGGTGCATGCTCAGGACCAGGATGCGCAGCTGCGGTTTTTCGCCGCGAATCAGCTTGATGAGCTCCATGCCGCTGCGCCCCGGCATGGAGAGGTCCAGCACCAGCACGTCGAAGGCCAGCTCGCGCACGCGCTGCATGACTTCCGTTCCGTTGCCGGCCTCGCCGGCGACCTCCATGTCCTCGATGGAGGACACGATGCGCTTGAGCCCCTCCCGCACGATTGAATGGTCGTCGGCAATCACAATCCTGATCACGTGATGTCTCCTGTTTCGGGCACCGGGATGCTAACCCGTATGCGGGTGCCCTGGCCCGGCGCGGTGTCTATGTCCACCGTTCCCTGCAGCAAGCGGGCCCGCTCGTGCAGGCCCATCAGGCCCAGCGAACTGGGCTTGCGCGGCGCGTCCAGGGCGAATCCGGCACCGTCGTCGACCACTTCGAGAACCACGGCCGCGTCAGTCCTCGCGATGCGCACCTCGACTTGCGACGCACCCGCGTGCTTGGCCACGTTTACAAGCGACTCCTGCACGATGCGGAATACCGCCGTGGCATACGGTTCGGCCAGTTCAACGTCCTCGTCCAGCGACAGTTTGCATGCCACGGCATGGCGCTGGGTGAAGTTGTGGGTGAGCCATTGGATGGCCGGCACCAGGCCCAGGTCGTCCAGCAGCAGCGGCCGCAAATCCGACGCGATGCGGCGCGTGGCGGCCACCGTGGTGTCCAGCAAGCCAAGCATGTCGTCGAGTTTGGCCCGCACGGCACCCGCATCCGGGGACAAGGCTTCCCGAATCCAGGTGGCGTCCATTTTGATCGCTGTCAGTGACTGCGCGAGTTCGTCATGCAGCTCGCGCGCGATCCGTGTTTTCTCGCTCTCGCGGATGGCGTGGGCCGCCGAGGCGAAGGCGCTCAGTTCCTCGCTGGCGCGCACGCGCTCGGTCACGTCGCGCAGGATCACGGTGTAAAGCTTGCCGTGCGCGGTATCGAGCTGCGAGATCGAGGCTTCCAGGGGAAACTCTTCGCCGCTGGCCCTGAGCCCGTAAAGCACCGTGCCGTCTCCCATGCGCCGCGAGGTCGTGCCGGTCTGGCCGAAACGCCTGAGCTGCTCGCCGTGCGCGCCCTGGTGCCGCTGCGGGATCAGGCGCGTGAGAGGCTGGCCCAGCATCTCGCGCGTGGGCCAGCCGAATATTTTCTCGGCGGCCTTGTTGTAGAGGATCACGTGCTGTTCTTTGTCCACAGTGATGATGGCGTCCATGGCTGAATCCAGCAGGCCGGCCAGCCTCGCGTCCGCGCCCTCCAGCGCTTGCTTGCCGATACGGTCTCGCGCCGCGTCACGCCCGGCCAGCAGCCAGGCGATGCCGCAAGTGGCGGCGGCCAGCGCCGTAACCAGCGGCAGGCCCGGCAGCGACTGCGGGCTGGATGCCAGATGGACGGCGGCCAGCAGCGTAAGGGTTGCCATCACGGCCAGCGTGACGGCCATGGAACGCCGGCGCTTCGGCACTGCGTCACCTATGTGGGGGAACAAGGACATGGGGCAGCTTCGGGAGTGGAACCCGATCTTACCGCCCGGCCCTTTCTGCGGAAGCCGGCACAGGCCCCATCAGCAGCACCGTCAAGGCGCTGGAGGCCGCGCAAGCAAGCCAGAATACAAAAAAGGCGGCGGTCTGCAGCGCCAGCCGGGACAGCCCCGCGGGTTGCCCGTAACGCAGCATTTCCTCAGGGTCGAACAGTCCGAAGAGCAGCAGTTCCAGCAGGCAGGCCGACAGAAAGGCCGGCCAGGCGATGCCCAGTATCTTGTTGGCTGAAATCATGGTGTCTCCTCTTTGTGTTGCAGGCGATCAGGGGCGAGCCGTTTTGTCGGGTGTGGCCGCGTGGTTGCGCCCCTCCAGGGCAGGCGCCAGCGCCTTGGGTTGATGCAGCGCATTGGTTYGCGAGGCCCGCGCCGGCTCCTGTCCGCCTATCACGGCATCCGGATACTTGACGGCCAGAAAGGCTGTCACCACGCCTGCCACGACCACGGCGGCGGGCCCGGAAATCACCAGCCAGACATGGCCGTGCTTCCACCAGGGGGAGGCTTGGGTGGGAATGGTATTCATGAAAGGCCTTTCATCGCGGAACCAGGAACACGGACTTTTCTTCGACGTGGGCGCGCCCGCTCTCATCGCCGACACGGAACACGATGGCGTGCGAGCCGGCCGGCGCCGAGCCGTAGGGAATCTGCAGCCGCACCGCGACCCAGCGGGATTCGGTGGGTCCCACGCTGACCTCGGCCTCGGAGGCGACCGTCAGGCCCTCCAGTCCGGCAGCCGCAATCGTGTAGCGCTGCGGCTGCTCGGTGGCGTTCATGATCTGCAGGCGGTACACGTTTTCCAGCCGCCCACCGGCAACGATGCGCGACAGCGCCGCGCGGTCGCGCACCACGTCAACCTTCAGCGGCATGCGCGCCACCAGGCTCCACAGCAGCGCCAGGCACAGCACGCCCAGAAGCGTGGTGTAGACCAGCACGCGCGGCCGCAGCACCCGGCGCAGCATGCGCGAAGCGCTCCATTTCCCGGCCAGCGCGTTCTGGGTCGTGAAGCGGATCAGGCCTCGTGCATAACCCATCTTGTCCATCACGCCGTCACACACGTCCACGCAGGCGGCGCAGCCTATGCACTCATACTGCAGGCCCTCGCGAATGTCTATGCCCGTTGGACAGACCTGCACGCACAGGGTGCAATCGACGCATGCGCCCAGAGACAATGCCGAGGCGTCGGCGTGGCGCGACCTGGCGCCGCGCGGTTCACCCCGCGCGGGGTCGTAACTCACGATCAGCGTGTCCTTGTCGAACATCGCGCTCTGAAAACGCGCATAGGGGCACATGTATTTGCACACCTGCTCGCGCAGGAAACCGGCATTGCCGTAAGTGGCGAAACCGTAAAACAGGACCCAGAAGATTTCCCAGCCACCCATTTTGGTCTGCAGGAACTGCAGGATCAGCTCGCGGGCCGGCACGAAATAAGCGACAAAGGTAAAGCCGGTCCACATCGCCACACCTATCCAGAGGATGTGCTTGAACCACTTCTTGACCAGTTTTTCCAGGGAGAAAGGGGCGCCGTCCAGCCGCAACCTGGCCGTGCGGTCGCCCTCCACCTTGCGCTCTATCCAGAGGAAGATTTCGGTATAGACCGTCTGCGGGCAGGCAAAGCCGCACCACAGGCGGCCCGCCACCGCCGTGAACAGGAACAGCGACAAAGCGCTGGCGACCAGCAGGCCGGTCAGGTAGATGAAGTCCTGCGGGTACAGCACATAACCGAATAGATAAAAGCGCCGCGCCTCCAGGTCGAACAGCACCGCCTGGCGCTGCCCCCACTGTAGCCATGTCAACGATGGCCTGCTCTCCCCAGCCGTGCAGCCAGATGTCGTCGGCAAGGTTGGGCGCGCCTATCGCGGTATTGCCCTTGCCGTCCATGCCGTGGCAGGCCGCGCAGGCGGTGAATTTGGATTTGCCGAGCTGCGCGCGCAGTGAATCGTGGGGACCACCGGAAAGGCTCAGCACATAATTCGCCACGTTCTTGACATCATCAGGCGTTCCTACAGCGGCCGCCATGGGCGGCATCTGACCCTTGCGACCCAAGGTCAAGGTTTCCCTGATTTTTTCGGTTGAGCCGCCGTGCAGCCAGTCGTTGTCAGCGAGGTTGGGAAAACCCTTGCTGCCGCGTGCGTCCGAGCCGTGGCACTGGGCGCAGTTGTTCATGAAGAGGCGCTCGCCCACCGCCATGGCATTGGCATCACCCGCGAGTTCGTCCGCGCCTTTGGCAGTGAAGCCGGCATACAGCGGCGCAAGTTCCTTGTTTGCGTTTTCCATCGCGGTGTTGTATTCGCCACGCGTGCTCCAGCCCATTTCGCCCGGGTAAGCACCAAGGCCCGGGTAGGCGACCAGGTAGAGCAAGGAATAGATCACGCTGATCACGAACAGCCACATCCACCAGCGCGGCATCGGGTTGTTGGACTCGCGCAGGTCTTCATCCCAGACGTGACCCGTCGTGTTGTCGCTGCGCTCGGGCATCTTTTTGCGGGCCGTGGCCCACAGCAGGACCAAGGCGCCGAGGATGCCGACCAGGGTCAGCGCGGCCACATACCAGGACCAGAAGTTGTCAGTGAAATCGCTCATACGTCACACCTGATGAGTTGTGCGGTAAAGAAAAAACCGGTGAAGAGGGTTTGCATGGCGCGGTTCCCCTAGTCCTGCAGGAAGGGGATCTTTGCGTCCTCTTCAAAGCGTTTGTGGTTGCGGCTGGAATAGGCCCACACCAGCAAGCCGACGAAGGTGGCAAAACACAGCAGGGTTGCGATGATGCGCAGCGTGTTGACGTCCATGGTGCTCTCCTTTACTTCAGGGCCTTGCCCATAACTTGCAGATAGGCCACCAGGGCATCCATTTCCGTCTTGCCCTTCACCACACCGGCGGCCTCGGCGATTTCGGCGTCGGTATAAGGCACCCCCACCCTGCGCAGTGCTGTCATGCGGGGCGCCATGTCGGCGGGGTCGACGGGTTTCTTCTCCAGCCAGCTATAGGCCGGCATGTTGGATTCAGGGACCAGGTCGCGCGGATTGTTCAGGTGGATACGGTGCCATTCGTCGGTGTACTTGCCGCCCACGCGGTGCAGGTCGGGCCCGGTGCGCTTGCTGCCCCACTGGAAGGGATGGTCGTAGACAAATTCCCCGGCCACCGAATAGTGACCATAGCGCAGCGTCTCTGCGCGAAACGGGCGAATCATCTGCGAGTGRCAGTTATAGCAACCTTCCCTCAGGTAGATGTCGCGGCCGGCTAGTTGCAACGCTCCATAGGGCTTGACGCCTTCGAGCGGCGCGGTGGTCGACTTCTGGAAGAACAGCGGCACGATTTCCACCAGGCCGCCGACGGCGATCACCAGCAGGATCAGGATGATCATCAGGAAGTTGTTGGTTTCGATCTTCTCGTGCGAGAAGCCGGCCGCAGAGGGAGTTTCGTCTTTCATGGGATGTACTTTCTTCTCTTGTTATGCGTGGGCCAGTGCGGGCACCAGCACCCGGACGGGGCGACCCTTGGCCACCGTCATGCAGACGTTCCAGGCCATCAGCAGCATGCCGCCCAGGTACAGCAGCCCGCCGAAGAAGCGCACCACATAGAAGGGATAGGTGGCCTTGACCGCTTCGACAAAGGTGTAGGTCAGGGTTCCGTCGGCGTTGACGGCGCGCCACATCAGGCCCTGCATCACGCCGGCGATCCACATGGCGGCGATGTACAGCACGATGCCCACGGTGGCGGTCCAGAAATGCACCTCGATGGCGCGCATCGAATACATCTGCTTTTGCCCGAACAGGCGGGGGATCAGGTAATACAGCGTGCCCATGGAAATCAGCCCCACCCAGCCGAGCGCGCCCGAATGCACGTGGCCCACGGTCCAGTCCGTGTAGTGCGAGAGCGCATTGACGGTCTTGATGGACATCAGCGGGCCCTCGAAGGTACTCATGCCGTAGAAGGACAGCGACACGATCAGGAAGCGCAGGATGGGGTCGTCGCGCAGCTTGTGCCAGGCGCCGGACAGCGTCATCACGCCGTTGATCATCCCGCCCCAGCTGGGCGCCAGCAGGATCAGCGAGAACACCATGCCCACCGATTGCGTCCAGTCAGGCAAGGCCGTGTAGTGCAGGTGATGCGGGCCCGCCCACATATAGGTGAAGATCAGCGCCCAGAAGTGGACGATGGACAGGCGGTAGCTGTAGACCGGCCGCTCCGCCTGCTTGGGGATGAAGTAATACATCATGCCCAGGAAGCCCGCGGTGAGGAAGAAACCCACTGCGTTGTGGCCGTACCACCACTGCACCATCGCGTCCTGCACGCCTGCATAAGCGGAATAGGATTTCATCCAGCCGGCCGGAATCTCCGCGCTATTGACCACATGCAGTACCGCTACCGCCAGAATGAAGGCGCCGTAAAACCAGTTGGCCACGTAGATGTGCCGGACCTTGCGGATTCCCAGCGTGCCGAAAAAGACGATGGCATAGGACACCCAGACCAGGGTGATGAGGATGTCGATGGGCCATTCGAGTTCGGCGTATTCCTTGCCGGTGGTGTAGCCCAGCGGCAGGCTGATCGCGGCGCCCAGGATGACCAGCTGCCAGCCCCAGAAAGTAAAGGCGGCCAGCCGCGGTGCAAACAGCGGCACGCTGCTGGTGCGCTGGACCACGTAGTAGCTGCTGCCGATCAATGCGCAGCCGCCGAAGGCGAAGATGACGGCATTGGTGTGCAGCGGCCTGAGCCGGCCATAGCTGAGCCAGGGAACGCCGAAATTCAGTTCAGGCCATGCCAGTTGGGCGGCGATGAACAGGCCCACCCCCATGCCCACCACGCCCCAGAGCACCGCCGCCAGTGAAAACTGGCGAACCACCGTGTCGTGATAGGCGATCCCTCGTGTCGTTTCTTCGTTCATGAAGCACCTTTTGTCTTGATGCTTCAAAGTGTCGATGCGGCGTGGGTCGCGCCATTTGATGCAAGTCAATCAGTGTGAAGAATGCGCTCGGCTTCCTGCTCAAGCGCCTCGAATTGACCTCGCCATACCGCCCAGCCCAGCGCTCCGATGATGAGCAACGCCAGTACTACAGACAGCGGAATCAGTAAAAACAGGATGTCCATTCAGTGTTCCGACACGCCGCGCGCCAGCCTCGCGGAATTGACGACCACCAGCAAGGAGCTCGCCGCCATGCCGAAGCCGGCCAGCCAGATCGGCATATAGCCCAAGATCGCCAACGGTACGCAGACCGCGTTGTAAACCGCTGCCCACAACAGGTTCTGCCGCACTACCGCCCGGGTGCGCCGCGCCTGCGCGACAAGGGCTGGCACCGTGAGCAGCCGGTTGCCGGTCATGATGAAATCCGACCTGGCCTGGGCCACCGGCACGGCCTGGCCCATGGCGACGGACACATCAGCCACGGCCAGCACCGGCCCGTCGTTCATGCCGTCGCCCACCATCATGACGCGATGGCCCTCGCGCTGAAGGCGGCGCACATGTTCCAGTTTGACCTCCGGCGTGCATTCRCCAAAGCACCATTCGATGCCGGCCCGGCGCGCAAGGTGAGCCACTGCCTGGCCAGTATCGCCCGAAAGCAGCTGCACGCGGACACCGAGTTTGAGCAAGTCGCCCACGGCCTGGGCCGCGTCGGGCCGCATCGCTTCGTCAAGCTCGAAACCCGCGAGGTAATGGTCACCGTCGGACAGATGGGCCTGCAGCACCGGCACATCACGCCCCGGTACAGGCACGCGGCAAAAAAAGGCCGACCCCAGGTAGAGGTAGTGTGGCTCGCTGCCATCCAACCGGGCGACCTTG
Organism: Polaromonas sp. P3_C2; assembly: GCF_056402675.1. Classification (NCBI taxonomy): domain Bacteria; kingdom Pseudomonadati; phylum Pseudomonadota; class Betaproteobacteria; order Burkholderiales; family Comamonadaceae; genus Polaromonas; species Polaromonas sp. P3_C2. The sequence goes on from NZ_JBFUGX010000007.1 coordinate 25,038, forward strand.
CCGCGCAGGCCGCGACCTGTGATCTCCTCCACTTCACTGGCCACCCAATCCGTCGCGGGAAAACGGGCAGCGATGGCGCGTGAGACCGGATGCAACGAATGCCTGGCCAGCGCACCCGCCCAGTCACAGGCCTCGTCGCGATTCCCACCGGCAGGCACATGGACCATGACGACCTGCATGCGGTCTTCCGTCAGTGTGCCGGTTTTGTCGAAGATCACGGTGTCGATGGCCGCGCAGCTTTCCAGCGCCTGCAGCTTGCGCACCAGCACGCCACGCCGTGCCAACGCGCCCGCACCGGCCAGCATGGCCGCCGGCGTGGCCAGCGACAGGGCACAAGGGCAGGTCACGATGAGCACCGCAACCGCGACCGCCATCGCATGCGCCTGACCAAAAGGCCACCACCACACGGCTGCGACGGCGCTCGCCATCAGCACAGCCACCAGAAAAGGGCTGGCGATGCGGTCCACCAACTGCACCAGGCCGGGTTTTTCGACCGAGGCCTGCTCCATCAGGGCGACGATTTCGGCGTAACGGGTTTGCGGCCCAACCCGCTCAACGCGCACCAGCAACACCCCCGTGAGATTATGGCTGCCGGCGATGACGCCGTTGCCCACCCGCCGCAGCAAGGGTTTGGATTCGCCCGTCAGCAGCGACTGGTCAACGCGGCTCTCGCCACCCTCCACCGCCCCATCCGCGGGAAAGGCCTGCCCCGGCAGCACGCGAACCAGGTCGCCCGGCACGAGGCGGCGGACGGCCACCGCGCGGAAACTGCCGTCGGCTTCCTGTCGGTCCACGCTGTCCGGCAGCCGCCGCATGAGCGCGTCCAGCGCACCGGCGGTGCGGTCCCGCAGGCGCTGCTCCAGCAGCCGGCCCGAGAGCAGGAAAAACACAAACATGGGCACCGAGTCATAGGAGGCATGCTCGCCCCAGGCGCTGGCCGGGTCAAAGGTCGCGGCCGTGCTGGCCCCGAAGGCAATCAGCACGCCCAGCGCCACCGGTACGTCCATGCCTATGCGCAGGTTCCGCAGGTCGCGCAGCGCCGCCGAGAAAAAAGGCCAGCAGGAAAACAGCAACACCGGCAAGGTCAGCACCCAGGAGGCCCATCCCAGAAGCGCCTGGATGTCGGGCGTGATCTCACCGGCCGGCGCAAGGTAGGCCGGCGCGGCATACATCATGACCTGCATCATGCAAAAGCCCGCCACCAGCCAGCGCCACAGCATCACGCGCTGGGCCTGTACCCTGCGGCCGGCCAGCAGCAGGTCGCCCGCCGGCAAGGCGCCGTAGCCAGCTTGGCGCAATGCCGCCATCCAGAGAGACGGGCGTGTGGCTTGCGGCCGCCATTGAAGCCGCGCCGTGGCATTAACACCGTTGACTTCGACCGTATCCACGCCGGGCAGCCTGCGGAGCACCTCCTCGATCGTGAGCGCGCAGGCCGCGCAGTGCATGCCCTCGATCACCAGGCAGGACTCCCACCAACCTTCACGCCCCGGCACCGGCCGGCTGAAGCCTTCCCATTCGGCCGGCTCGTCCAGCGCGCTCCACGCGGCGGCGTCAGGCATGGCGGGCTGCGCCGGGCCGGCGGTCAGGAAGGGTGCGGCTTGCATGACGACAGCTTAGCCAGCGCAGAGTGCCGCGCCCTTGATATGGATCAATCCAGGGTCGCAGCGGCGCTCCTAGACTGCGGCACATCAACACAGGAGAACCACCATGTACAARCGYATTCTTGTTGCCACCGACGGCTCCACGCTYTCCAAAAAAGCGGTCAGGGACGCCATCGAACTTGCCGCGTCCCTGGGCGCCGGCCTTGTGGCGCTCAACGTCGTGCCGCGTTATCCCATGAGCTACTTCGAAGGCGGCGCCACCATCTCGCCACAGGAAGTCGGCCGCATCGAAAAGGAATGGGCCGACAAGGGTCAGGCCGTCGCCGACGCGGTGCAGAAGTCTGCGGAGGCCGCAGGTGTCAAGGCCAAGGCCGTGATCGCCAAATCCGACCTCGTCGCCACCGCCATCCTGGCCGCGGCCAGAAAGAACAAGTGCGACCTCATCGTCATGGCATCACACGGCCGTAAAGGTCTCTCGCGCATCCTGCTCGGAAGCGAGACCCAGCAGGTACTCACGCACAGCACCATTCCCGTGCTCGTCCTGCGTTGAATCGGCGCCGAATCCCCGCTGAAAAAGCACTTGGAGAACACCATGAAAGTCCTTCTGGCCGTTGACGGCAGCAAGTTCACAAAAAAGGCCCTCGCCTTTCTGGTCACTCACGAAACCCTGATGGGGCCCGAGGCAGAGTTGATTGTGCTCAATGTACAGATCGCTGTTCCTCCTCGCGTCAAGTCCATGGTGGGCGCCGCCACGGTACATGCCTACCACCGCGATGAAGCCCAGAAAGTGCTGGAGCCCATAGAACGCTTTCTCAAACGCCACGGCATTACTTTCCGGGCCTCCTGGGTCACCGGTACGCCGGCCACACAAATCGCGCAGGCGGTGAAGCGTGAAAAGGTGCACATGCTGGTCATGGGCACGCACGGCCACGGGTTGCTGGGCCGCGCCCTGCTCGGCAGCGTCGCCCAACGCGTGGTGGCAGACGTCGACGTGCCGGTGCTGCTGGTCAAGTAACCACTCATCTTTTACGGAAGGCATGCCATGAACACACTGTCAAATACCCGCTCCCCCGTGTCGCCGCCGCGGGCCATTCCCACCACACGGCAGGCGCAAGGCGGTTTGGGCCTGGGGCTGCTGGTCGCGCTGGTGACGGGCTCCATCATCGGCAGCGGCATTTTCGGTCTGCCGCAAAACATGGCGGCTGGCGCTGGCGCTGGCGCCATCCTGATAGGCTGGCTGGTCACGGGCGCGGGCATGCTGGTGCTGGCGCGTGTCTACCAGATGCTGGCCCTGCGAAAGCCAGAGCTGGACAACGGTGTCTACGCCTATGCGCGCGCGCTGTCGGGTGACTACATCGGCTTTAACTCGGCCTGGGGTTACTGGATCAGCGCGTGGATCGGCAATGTCGGTTACCTGGTGGCCGCCTTCGGCGCGCTCGGATATTTCTTTCCGGCTTTTGGCGAGGGCAACACGCCCGCAGCCGTGGCCGGAGCATCGATAGTCCTGTGGGTCGTGCATGCGCTGGTGCTGCGCGGCATCAACACCGCCGCCTGGGTCAACGCAATTGTCACAGTCGCCAAGGTCATTCCCTTGCTGCTGTTCATCGTGCTGGCTGCCGCCGCTTTCCAGGCACCCACCTTCAGCCTGGACTTCTGGGGCGGCGCCAAACTCGGCTCGGTGCTCGACCAGGTCAAGAGCACCATGCTGGTGACGGTGTGGGTGTTCATCGGGATTGAAGGCGCCAGCGTCTATTCGGCGCGCGCGCGGCAGCGCAAGGACGTCGGCAAGGCCACGGTGATTGGTTTTCTGATCTGCCTGGCACTGTTGATGGCCGTCTCGTTGCTGTCCCTGGGCATCTTCACGCAGCCCGAACTTGCCGGATTGAAGAATCCCTCCATGGCCAGCGTGCTTGAGAAAGCCGTGGGCACCTGGGGCGCTGTGCTGATTTATGTCGGCCTCATCGTTTCCGTCGGCGGTGGCTTCCTGGCCTGGACATTGCTCGCCGCGGAGTCGCTCTTCACACCGGCCAACAGCGGCGTGATGCCCGAATGGCTAGGCCGCCAAAGCGGCAAGGGCGTTCCGGCCAATGCCTTGTGGCTGAGCAGTGCCATGGTTCAGATCTTCCTTATTGTCACGCTGGTTTCCAAGGCTTCCTACCTGGCCCTGATCTCGCTGTCGACCGCGATGATTTTGCTGCCCTACCTCTTCAGCGCGCTTTACGGCCTGAAGGTGCTGCTGCGCGGTGAGGGCCCAACGAGGGAAGCCAACGCCGGCGGGTCCCTGGACCTGCCGGTGGCCGCGCTCGCGTCGGTGTACTGCCTGTGGCTGCTGTATGCCGCCGGCGCCAAATACCTGTTACTGAGCGCCCTGCTCTATGCCCCCGGCGCGGCCCTGTACTTCATCGCCAAACGGCAGAGCAACAAACAGCCCTTTACCGCTGGCGAGAAAGCCATGCTCGCAGCCGTGCTCGCGCTCGCAGTGGTGGCCGGCTGGATGCTCGCCACCGGTCAGTTGAGTCTGTGATGGCCGGCGTTCATTCAGAAACGGGCCGGCTGCGCAAGGTGCTGGTCTGCAGGCCGGGCCTGGCGCACATGCGGTTGACACCCGCGAACTGCCGGGACATGCTGTTTGACGACGTGATGTGGGTCGCCCAGGCCAAAAACGATCACTTTGCGTTCACCAGCGCCATGACAGAGCAAGGCGTGCAAGTGCTGGAACTGCATGACCTGTTGGCGGTCACGCTCGGCAACCCCTTGGCGCGCGATCGGCTGCTGGACCGCGAACTTGCCGGCACTGACTTTGAAGCTGCGGGGGTGCTGCGGCCCTGGCTGCAGGAACTACCACCGGCTCGCCTGGCCGAGTTCCTGATCGGCGGGCTGACGCCGGCGGACCTGCCTTTCAAGCTGCCCGGCCTCACGGCCGCCTGCGCCAGCCCATCGGACCTGCTGCTCCCCGCCCTTCCCAACACCCTTTTCACTCGCGACAGCAGTTGCTGGATTGGCGACGGTGTGGCGCTGGGATCCATGTAC
>NZ_JBFUGX010000008.1:0-20334 GCF_056402675.1 Polaromonas sp. P3_C2
ACAAGACACTGCGCAGCCTTGAGCAGCAATTGCAGCAGGTCCAGGCAAGCGATTTCTTCCCGGGCAAGGAGAGCGCAGGGTGTGTTGAGGCCGTCTCGGCTCTGCGGCGTGAGATGGAACTTCACCTCTCGCCGGACGAGCCGTCGCCTACGAGGGCCGTTGTCCCCGCGCTTTCCATCAAGGACTACCAGGGCCGCACCTGGGCCACCCGCAAGCGCCCCTGGGTAGACCGCCTGGCCACAGCCTGGCTGGTGCGCCGCTTTATCGACAAGTCCCCGAACTTCATCTGGCTGGCGGAGCCGAAGAAGTGCCCTAAACAGGCTCTCGGCTACGACTTCGACGGAGCGGCCTTCACGCACGTGGGTGAACTGGTGACCTTTGAGGTCGTCGCCAGGAGCTTCGGCCTTGACGAGAAGCCCGCCCTGGCGCGGCTCGGTCAGCTTGTGCATTACATCGACGTCGGGGGCATTCCGCTCGACGAAGCGCCGGGCATCGAAATGATCGTTCGCGGTTTGCAAGCGCAGCACGCGGACGACGACCAGCTGCTTGAGGCGGCGCTCGCATTTTTTGACACCCTGCACGCCGCTCTGAAGGCCGCCAAATGACCACTGATACCGTCGACCAGACAGGGCCCCAACCCATCACTCGCGGGGAAGCGTTCTCCTTCTGGTTGAAGCTTGGCTTCATCAGCTTCGGCGGGCCCGCAGGGCAAATAGCCATCATGCACGAGGAGCTCGTAGAGCGCCGGCGCTGGATTTCCGAGAACCGCTTCCTGCACGCCTTGAACTACTGCATGCTGCTGCCCGGCCCGGAGGYGCAGCAACTCGCGACCTACATCGGGTGGTTGATGCACCGCACGTGGGGCGGCATTGTCGCCGGCGGGCTGTTCGTCCTGCCGTCGCTGTTTCTGCTGATTGCACTGTCGTGGGTCTACATGGCTTTCGGCCACGTCCCGGCCATCGCGGGCCTGTTCTACGGCATCAAGCCAGCCGTCACCGCACTGGTCGTGCATGCCGCCTACCGGGTTGGCTCCCGCGCCCTCAAAAACGGCTGGTTGTGGGGCATCGCGGCGGCGGCGTTTATCTCCATCTTTGCATTCAACATACCGTTCCCGTTGATCGTGCTCGCGGCGGGCGCCATCGGCTACCTCGGCGGGAAGTACGCACCCGACAAGTTCAAGACCGGCGGCCACGGCGCGTCCACCAAGCAGTTCGGTCCGGCCCTCATCGATGACCACACGCCCACACCCGCCCACGCGTTCTTCACCTGGAAGCGCGCCAGGCAAGTGCTGGTCGTCTGCCTGGGCCTGTGGATAGCCGCCATCGGCGCTCTCACGGCTGCATACGGGTGGGACGCGGTGCTCACACAGATGGCATGGTTCTTCACCAAGGCTGCGCTGCTGACGTTTGGCGGTGCCTATGCGGTGCTGCCCTACGTCTACCAGGGCGCAGTGGACAACTACCAATGGCTCACCGGCCCCCAGATGATTGACGGCCTGGCGCTCGGCGAGACCACGCCCGGCCCGTTGATCATGGTCGTCGCGTTTGTCGGCTTCGTCGGTGGCTGGACCAAGGCCATATTCGGCCCCGAGTCCCTGTTCCTGGCCGGTGCTGCCGCGGCGACGGTGGTCACCTTCTTCACTTTTCTGCCGTCGTTCTTCTTCATCCTGCTCGGCGGGCCTTTCATCGAGTCCACGCACGGCAACCTGAAGTTCACGGCTCCACTGACCGGCATCACAGCCGCGGTGGTGGGCGTGATCTTGAATCTCGCTGTGTTCTTTGCCTACCACGTGCTCTGGCCGCAAGGCCTCTCGGGCCGCTTCGAGTGGGCTTCATTCGTCATYGGAGTAGCGGCCGCCGTGGCGCTGTTTCGCTTCAAAGTTAGTGTCATTCCCGTCGTGTTGGTCTCCGGCGTCGTCGGGCTGGCGCTGCGGCTCAGCAACATTATTTAAAGGTGCACCCATGGACGCTCGAATTCACGACCTCTCCTTCGACCCTGCCGGCATGAATGGCCTTTCGGAGAAATTGCTGCGCAGCCACCACCAGAACAACTACAGCGGCGCCGTCAAGCGGCTGAATGCCATCCGCGGCCGGTTGCGGGAGATGCCTTTCGCGACTACACCCGGCTTCGACCTCAATGGTCTCAAGCGGGAAGAACTCATCGCGACCAACTCGATGCTGTTGCACGAGCTGTACTTCGACTGCCTGGGTGCCACCGGCGAGCCGCTGACACCGGCGGCGGTGCTCGCGCTGCAATCGAACTTCGGCAGCGTTGAACGATGGCGCGAGGAGTTCGTCGCGATGGGCAAGGCCCTGGCCGGCGGATCCGGCTGGGTGCTGCTGGTATTCCAGCCGCGCGAGGGAACCCTTGTGAACCAGTGGGCCGCGGACCACACGCACGCGGTGGCGGGTGGCATCCCCATCCTGGCGCTCGACATGTACGAGCACGCCTACCACCTGGATTTCGGCGCGGCCGCCGGCCAGTATGTCGATGCCTTCATGGAGAACATCAACTGGACGCGCGTGTACGAGCGCTACCAGGCCGCGGTGGAGGCTTCAAGCGAGCCGTTCGCAGCCACTGCCGACGACCTCGCCGGTGCCCATGTTCTGGATGTGCGGCGGGCAGGGGTCTTCGACCAGGCGGACTCGCTCATTCCCGGTGCGCAGTGGCGAGACCCGGCCCAGGTGAACGCCTGGTCGGCGCAGCTGCCCAAGGACAAGCCCGTGATGGTCTATTGCGTTTACGGGCACGAGGTCGGACGATCCACGACCATGCGCCTGCGTGCAGCAGGGGTCGATGCCAGGTTCCTGAGCGGCGGTATTGACGGCTGGAAAGCCGCGGGCCGGCCGCTCGCGGCAAAGCAAACCTGAGGCGTGATCCATGGACGTGATCGACTTTCACTGCCACTTCGCCGGAGCGGGCATTCCGGTCGATGCGTCCAGAGGCAGTCCACCAGCCCAGAAGGAATTCTGGGACGGCGTAAGCAGGCGGCTGACGCAAGAGGCGGCATTGCTTGCGTCGCTGCAGACGGCAGGCGTGACGAGTCGAGTCATCAACACGTCCCTCGAGTTCGTCTTGGCCCCAGGCGAGGAGGCGGACATTGACACCATCCGCAAAATAAACGATTCGATGGCAGAGGTGGTGCACCGCCACAGCGGTGTGTTGCACGGACTTGCCACCGTGGACGCCTACCGTGGCGAGGAGTCAGGCCGCGAATTGACGCGAGCAGTCAAGGAGCTGGGCCTGAAAGGCGTGTTCATCGAGAGCGCGAAAGGGGATCTGCTGCCCGATGCACCGGAAGCCAGGGCGACCTTTCTTGCGGCATCGGAGCTGGACGTTCCCGTGTTCCTGCACCCGGTGCCGGATGCGGCTCTGCGCCAGAAGTTTGGGCACACAGGAAAGTTCAGCGAACGTCTTTCGCGCGGCGCGATCAACAGCGCCGCCTTGCTTGCCATGGTGCACGCCGGCATGTTCGAAGAGATGCCCCATCTGAACGTCGTCGTCACTGCGCTTGCGCTTGGGGGTTTGATGCTCGGGGAATGCCTGGCGGATGGCGCGCGGATCGGCAAACACGCGTCGCCGCGGCGCAATGTTTACATCGACACGACAGGCACGCATCCGGTCATGCTGCGTGCGGCCATCGACCTTGTCGGGGAGGACCATGTCGTCACCGGCACGGATTGGCCGGTCGTGACTGAAACGGATCTGCCGGCCCGGCTCACCAGCCTGTTCGACCAGTGTGGCCTAGGCGAAGCCGGCCGGGAGCTGATCGCCAACGGAAATGCGCGGCGCCTGCTGCACGCGTAAGCCTTCAAGGAGCTGATCATGCCCAGACCTTCCGTCGCATTGCTCTATCCTGGCGATCGCGCCATGCGGGACCGCGCGGATCCAGCTGAAAGCCGCTTTGCCGCTTTGTTCGAGGCGTTTGCGAGCGCCGGAGTAAGCGCCGTCCCGGCCGTGTACAACGATGCCTTCGCCGAGGAAGTGGAGGCGCAGGTGCGCGACTGCCGCCTTGTGCTGACATGGTGCAACCCCATCGAGGGCGGACGAAGACGGGACGTCCTGGACGCCATGCTGCGGCGGGTTGCCGACTCGGGGGTTGTGGTCAGCGCGCACCCCGAGACCATCCTGAAGCTGGGAACCAAAGACGTCTTGCTTCACACGCGCGATCTCCCGTTCGGCAGCGACGTTTGCCGAGTCGAAAGCCTCAAACAGCTTGAGGAAGAATTGCCGGAACGGCTCCGCAAGGGCCCGCGGGTGCTCAAGCAATACCGGGGGCATAGTGGTATCGGTGTCTGGCGTGTGGAACTGGTGAGTCCCATTGGCACACCCGCGTGCCTGCGTGTGCGCCACGCCCAGCGCGGCAGCGACGAGGAGCTGATGGAGCTCCCGGCGCTGCTGGCAAGACTGGCTCCGTACTTCGAGCCGGCGAATGGCGGGCACATGATCGACCAGGCATGGCAACCACGGTTGGTGGAAGGCATGGTTCGGGCCTATTTGGTGGAGGACCGGGTCGAGGGGTTCGGACACCAGTCGGTGAATGCGCTCTACCCCGCCGCGCCTGGCCAGCCAGCGCCGCAATCCGGCCCGAGGCTGTACTACGCCGCGGACCTGCCGCAATTCCGGTACCTGAAGGAACGACTGGAGACCGAGTGGGTCGAGTTGCTTCGTGCACGCGTCGGCCTCGCGCGCGAGCGGCTTCCCTTCTTGTGGGACTGCGATTTCATGTTCGGCGAGCCTCTCGTCGATGCCTCTGAGTACTATGTGCTTTGCGAGATTAACGTCAGCAGCGTAGCGCCATTCCCGGACTCCGCAATCCAGCCACTGGTTTTGGCTGTGCAACGTCGTCTAGAGCAGATTTGATCGCTTGTCGGCGCTTGCCGGTTTGCTGTTGCGTTTGTCCGACCTGACCTGATCGCCGCTCTGGATGACCGGGGGCTGGGCGCGGTATGCTCAGGCCCTCGTGATGGAACCCTCAGCCCCCAGCGAATCCCGGTCATCGACCCTCCTCCTGGAACGCCTTTTTGGCGACTGGGTGCGCGAGGTGTCGCCTGCTACTGTGCGGGCCGATGCGATGGCGGGTCTCTTGGGCGCAGTGCTGGTGCTGCCGCAAGGCATTGCCTTCGCAACGCTGGCCGGCCTGCCGCCGGCCTACGGCCTTTACACCGCCGTGATTCCCTGCATCATCGCCGCGCTGTTCGGTTCCAGCCGGCATGTCATGTCGGGCCCTACAAACGCCAACTCGCTGGCTCTGTTCGCCATGCTCTCGCCGCTGGCCATGGCCTTTAGCCCGCTCTACATTCAGCTGGCGCTGGCCGTCACCGTGATGGTGGGAGTCATGCAGTGGCTGATTGGCGCGTTGCGCCTGGGTGTGCTGGCCAACTTCATTTCACCGGCGGTGCTGTTTGGTTTTACTTCGGGCGCTGCGCTGCTGATCGCTGTGCATGCGTTGCCCGACCTGCTGGGCCTGGCGGCTGCGCCTGAGCACAGCGCGGCCGCGGTTCTTGGACATGTTCTCACGCAGATCACTTCCGCCCAGCCCATGGCGCTGGGTGTTGCGGCCATCACCCTGGGTGTCGCGCTGCTGCTGCGCCACCTGCGCCGCAACTGGCCGTACATGTTGATCGGATTGGCGGTGGCCACTGCGCTGGCCTGGGTGTGGAGCGGCCTTCTTTATCCCGGTGCCGCACCCTCCGCCTCGTTGCGTACTGTGGGCCAGATCCCCGTACCCTGGCCGAGGTTCGAAGTGCCGCGCATCAGCTGGGCGCAGGCCGCCGACCTTATCGGCCTGGCGTTTGCGCTGACCATCGTCGCGCTGGGCCAGGCGATCTCGATCGCCAAGACGGTGGCGCTGCGCTCGGGCCAACGCATAGACGCCAACCGCGAGTTCCGCGGCCAGGGCCTGTCCAACATCGTCGGCGGGTTTTTCTCAAGCTACGTTTCCTGCGGCTCGATGAACCGCTCCATGCCCAACCTGGAGGCCGGTGCGCGCACCCCGCTGGCCTCGGTATTTTCGGCTTTGTTGCTGCTGGCGCTGGTGGCGGTGAGCGCGCCGCTACTCGCGCAAATCCCCATGGCCGCGCTGGCGGCGCTGCTGGTGCTGGTGGCGTTCGCGCTGCTGGACTTCGCACGCTGGCGCCAGCTGTTCACCTTGAGCCGCAGCGACTTTGGCGTGGCGATGGCCACCATGGTGGCGACCGTCACCATACGGCTGGAGATCGCGATCTTGCTGGGCATGATTTTGTCGCTGATGTCCTTCCTCTACCGCACGTCAAAGCCTGCGATGCGCACCATGGGTTTTGACAGCCGCGGGCTGGACCGGCAGTTTGTGGTGATCGACAACAGCGTTGATGCGGGGGTTGACGTCGTTTCCGCACAGAAGGCCGAAGCGTCGTCGGAAGCGACGCCCCAGGCCTTGCCTGAATGCCCGCAGCTCAAATTGCTGCGAATGGAAGGCGAGGTCTACTTTGGCGCGACACAGCACGTCGCCGACATCCTGCATTCGCTGCGCACCCAGCCTCAGCCGCAAAAACACCTGCTTGTCATGGGCAAGAGCATGAACTTCATTGATCTGGCCGGCGCCGAGCTGTGGGAGGCCGAGCTCGCCGCGCGCCGCGCCATGGGCGGTGACCTGTACTTCCACCGGCCGCGGCCTGAAGTCATCCGCATGTGGCGCAAAACGGGCTTTACCAGCGTGCTGGGGCCAGAGCACCAGTTCCCCGACAAGTTCACCGCGATCTCCACCATCTTCAATAAGCTGGACCCTGAAATTTGCCGCCACTGCACCGCGCGGATATTCTGGGAATGCCAGTCTGCGCCAGGCCCCGACACACCCACCCCCTGAAACCCATGCCCCAATTCGCCGCCAACCTTAGCTGGATGTACACCGAGCTTCCCATGGCCGAACGCTTTGCCGCAGCCGCTCGTGACGGTTTCACGGCCGTGGAAATCCTCTCGCCCTATGCATGGGAACCCGCGGCGCTCAAAGCCATCCTGCAGCAACACGGCCAGCAGCTGGTGCTGTTCAACGCACCGCCCGGTGGCGTCGATGTGGCCAGCATCGAGAAGGCTTGGGCAAGCTCGCAAAAAGGCACGGCCTGCCTGCCGGGCCATGAAGCGGAGTTCCGTGCCGGTATCGCGATTGCGCTGGAGTATKCGCAATCGCTGGGCTGCCCGCGCATCCACGTAATGGCGGGCGTACTGCCCGCCGGGGTGGAGCGCGAGGCGGTGCAACCGACCTATGTGAACAACCTGCGCGAGGCGGCCCCACTGGCGGCCAAGGTGGGTGTGGACCTGTTGATCGAGCCTATCAACACCCGCGACATTCCGCGCTTCTTTTTGAACCGGCAAGACCACGCACATGAAATCATCCGCGAAGTGGGTGCGCCCAACGTCAAGGTGCAGATGGATCTTTACCACTGCCAGATCGTTGAAGGCGACCTGGCCATGAAACTGCGCAAATACCTGCCCACGGGCCACGTCGGCCATCTGCAGATCGCGGGCGCACCCGGCCGCAATGAGCCAGATGTCGGTGAGATCAACTACCCCTATCTGTTCGCGCTGCTCGATGAGCTCGGCTACAGCGGTTGGGTAGGGTGTGAATACAAGCCGCTGCGCGGCGCAGAAGCCGGCGCTACGCAGGCCGGGCTGGGCTGGCTGAAAAGACTTCGCGAATGCGCCTGAGCGCGTTCGCAGCATTCAGCGCGCGCAACGAAACGTCAAATTGATGCGCTGCCTGCCCAGGCGCGCGTGTTCGCCCTCGGCCAGCGGTGCTACGCCGTGATAAGCCAGCCGCGACGGGCCGCCCCACACCGCCACGTCGCCATGCACCAGGCGGTATCGCGCGGGGCGGTCGCTGCGATTCAGGCCGCCGAACAAAAACACCGCCGGCAAGCCCATCGACACCGACACAATCGGCGCCTCCATGCTGCCTTCATCCTTGTCCTGGTGTAGCGAGAGGCGCGCTCCGGGCTCATAGCGGTTGATCAGGCAGGCGTCCGGCCGAAAATTGCCGAAACCCGCTTCCGCTGCGGCGTGCAGTGCCAGTTCGGCAAAGCAGGCTGGCATGGCCGGCCAGCGTCGGCCTGAAAGCGGGTCGTTCGCGTCATAGCGGTAACCGCTGTGATCGGACACCCAGCCCAGCGCGCCGCAATTGCTCATCGCGACCGACATGGTGTAGCCGCCCGGCGTGACCAGGTGGCGCAGCGGCGCGGCCGCGGTGACGTCTTGCACAGCTTGCAGCAACACTTCGTCCACCTCGCAGGCAAAGCCGCGCAGCAGCATGGCGCCTGGTGCCATCACCTCGGGCGCGGTGTATGGCGCCGGCACCTCATCGAAAAGCCCCAGGGTCACACCATCTCCTTTACTCAGCATCATGAAAAATAATGCCCAGCGTGTGCCGGCGGCCGCTACGCACCGTGCTCACGCCGTGCCGCATGTTGACCCGGTAAAAGCCGCGGCTGCCCTGCACCGGCCGGTGATGCACGGCAAACACCACGGCGTCGCCCTGCCGCAGCGGCACCACCTCGGGCCGCGACTGCATGCGCGGGCGCTGCTCCGTCAGCACAAACTCGCCGCCCGTGAAATCTTCGCCCGGGCGCGACAGCAGCACGGCGACCTGGATCGGGAACACGTGCTCGCCATACAGGTCCTGGTGCAGGCAGTTGTAGTCTCCAGGACCATATTGCAAGAGCAGCGGTGTAGGCCGCTGCTGGCCTGCCGCGTGACAGCGTGCGAGGAAATCGGCATGGACCGGCGGATAGCGCACGTCAATCCCCATGGCCTGGTTCCAGGCATTGGCCACGCCGACCAACCGCGGGTAAAGCGTGGTGCGCAGCCGCGCCACGATGTCCGGCAGCGGGTAGCGGAAGTACTGGTATTCGCCCTGGCCGAAGCCGTGGCGCTGCATCACCACCCGGCTGCGAAAGCGGCCCGCATCGGCATAGAGCGCGGTGACGGCCTCACATTCCTGCGCGCCCAGCAGCTGCGGCAGCACGGCGCTGCCGTAGCGGTTGAGTGTGGCTGTAATGTGCGCCCAGCCGCCTGTTCCGGCATCCGTGCCGGCGGATTCGGGCAACAGGCTGGGGGCATCGGAAACGGGCGGCATGCGGAAATCCTTTGAGGCGATGGGGCATCCATCAACGCATTCAGGATAAATCCGGCGGCTCGCTAACGCTCGCCGGAATCGGACATTTCATTCGACCTTGGTCAAGCAGCCAGCTCGGAGAGGATGGGGCAATCAGGCCGGCTGTTGCCCTGGCAGCAGTGCGCCAGGTGGCCCAGGGTCTGCTTCATCGCTTCCATCTCGGCAATACGGCGCTCCAGGTCGGCCACATGGGCCAGCGCGATGCGCTTGACGTCGGCACTCGCGCGGCGCTTGTTCTGCCATAACTTGAGCAACTCGGCGATCTCGATCATGCTGAACCCCAGCGCGCGGGCGCGGCGTATGAAGCGCAGCGTGTGCACTTCTTTTTCGCCGTACTGGCGGTAACCCGCATCGGTGCGGTGCACGGTGGGCAGCAGGCCCAGCGACTCGTAGTGGCGAATCATCTTGGCGGACACGCCCGTGTGCGCAGCGGCCTGGCCGATGTTGAGCGGACCAATATCAAATGTGTCAGTCATGGGTGCTCCCTTTCCAGCGGCGCAACAGCAGGGCGTTCATCACCACACTGGCGCTGCTCAGCGCCATGGCGGCGCCGGCGATGACGGGGCTGAGCAGCCCCAGCGCAGCCAGCGGAATACCGACCACGTTGTAAACAAAAGCCCAGAACAGGTTCTGGCGGATCTTGGCGTAGGTGCGGCGCGAAATATCGATGGCGTCCGCCACCAGCGCCGGGTTGCCGCGCATCAGCGTGATGCCGGCGGCGTGCATGGCCACGTCGGTGCCGGTGGACATCGCGATGCCCACATCGGCCGCGGCGAGGGCGGGTGCATCGTTGATGCCGTCGCCCACCATGGCCACACGCCCGCTTTGCGCTTGCGCAGCGGCCTTGAGTTGGCCGATGATGGCGGCTTTGTCTTGCGGCAACACCTGGCTGTGCACAAGGTCTATTCCGAGTTGCTGCGCCACGGCTTCGGCGCTGCCGCGGTTGTCGCCGGTCACCAAAGCGGTTTGAATGCCCAGTGCGTGGAGGCGGGAAATCGCCGGCGCCGCGCTGCTTTTGAGCATGTCGCCAAACGCCATCAGCCCGAGAAGCTGCGGTGTTCCGGTGACTTCGGCCAGCCACGACACCGTGCGGCCCTGGGCTTCGAGTTCTTTGGCGCGTGCATTCAGCGTGGCGAAGGTGTTCAGGTCCAGGCCCAGCTCCTGCATAAAGCGCGGGCTTCCGAGCCGCAGTTCGCGGCCTGCCACCACGGCGGCCATGCCGCGGCCGGCGACGGCGCGCAACTCCGTCGCTGCGGGAATCTCAAGCTGCTGCTCCGCCGCGCGCCGTGTGACCGCGCGGGCGAGCGGGTGTTCGCTGCCCGACTGGATGGCGGTCGACCAGGCCAGCAACTCGTTGGCAGCGATTGCGCTGGGCTCCAGCGCCACCAGTTCGGGTTTGCCCTCGGTCAGCGTGCCGGTCTTGTCAAAAGCCACTACCTTGACGCCGTGCGCCACTTCCAGCGCCTCCGCGTCCTTGATCAGGATACCCTGGCGTGCGGCGGCGCCCGTGCCCACCATGATGGCGGTAGGCGTGGCCAGACCGAGTGCACAGGGACAGGCGATTACCAGCACAGCGACCGCATTGAGGATGGCCGCCTCCCAGTCCTGCGTGGCCAGGCCCCAGCCCAGCAGCGTCACCAGGGCAATGGCAATTACCACAGGCACAAACACGGCGCTGACCTGGTCCACCAACCGTTGTATGGGTGCTTTTTTGGCTTGGGCCGATTCGACCATACGCACGATGCGGGCCAGCGTGGACTCCGCGCCTACGGCCGTGGTGCGCACCACGATCAGGCCTTCGGCATTGACGGCGCCGCCAGTCACGTGGTCGCCTGCGTACTTGGCAACTGGCAGGCTCTCGCCGGTGATCAGCGACTCGTCCACCTGCGTGGAACCCTCGACGATCTCGCCATCAACCGAGATGCGTTCGCCAGGGCGCACCACCACCAGGTCGCCGAGCTGTATGTCTTGCAAGGCTACGTCTTCGTCCTTTCCATCGCGCCGACGGCGCGCGGTGTCGGGGCGCAGCGCCTGCAACGCGCGGATGGCGGCGGTCGTCTGGTGTTTGGCGCGCGCTTCCATCCATTTGCCCAACAACACCAGTGTGATGACGACTGCCGAGGCTTCAAAATACAGGTGCGCCATGCCATGGCCGCCATGCCGCAGCAATTGATAGACGCTCAGGCCGTAGGCAGCTGAGGTGCCCAACGCGACCAGCAAATCCATATTGCCGGTGCGGGCGCGCAAGGCGCTCCAGCCGGCGCGGTAAAAACGTGCGCCCAGCCAGAACTGCACCGGCGTGGCCAGCAGCCATTGCCACCAGCCGCCCAGCATCCAGTCCTTGCCGAACAGCGCCCCCACCATGGGCAGCGCCAGCGGCGCAGACAGGACGGCTGCCAGCGCGATAGGCCACCAGGGCGCGCCAGTTTTGTCCACGGGGGTGCCCGAAGCGGGGATTTCGCTCGCCTGATAACCGGCTTTGGCCACTGCCGCCACCAGCGCCGGCAACATCGCGGCGTTGCCCGCGACGCGGACTTCGGCGGTCTCGGTCGCCAGGTTGACGCTGGCCGACAGCACCCCTGGCATTTGCTTGAGCGCTTTCTCGACGCGCGACACGCAGGAGGCGCAGGTCATGCCGTCTATTTTGAGCCGCAAGGATTGTTCGGCCACGCTGTAGCCGGCTTTGGCGACGGCGGTCTTCAGGGCGTCCATGCCGACACCGGCGCGCACCTTGACGCTGGCCTGTTCGGTCGCGAAATTGACGCTCACGTCCTCAACGCCCGGGACGTTGGCCAGCGAACGTTCCACACGCGCCACGCAGGACGCGCAACTCATGCCCTGGACGGGAAACTGCCACTCGGTCAGCGCCGGCATGACGGGAGATGTTTTTAACGTGGATGGGGTGTTCATGCCTGTAGTCTCAACCTTACCACCATGGGAGGGTCAAGCGCCTTGGTGTAATAGCCCTGAATCGAGGCAGGACTTGCCGGGCTACGCTTGACCCTGCCCCCATGGGAAGGTTCAGACTTCTGGGTAATCCCTGTACCAATCTCTCAGACAGCTTCCAAGGAGTCTTTATGGAATTCAATATCCCCGCCATGAGCTGCGGCCACTGCGTTGGCGCCGTCACCCAGGCCATCAAATCGCTGGATGCAGCGGCGCAGGTCAGTGTGGACTTGCCCGGCAAAAAGGTTGTGGTGCAATCCTCGCAAGACAGGCAAGCCGTGGCGGCTGCGCTGGCCGAGGCGGGTTATCCCGCACAGTAGTGCGCCGATATCCGGCGGGAAAGACGTTTCGGCGTCGATAGAATGGCCCTTCCTCCCTCCATTCAAGCCGCCTAGTGTCCGACCGACTCGCCGTCCTCCCCCAATACCTGTTTCCCAAGCAGGCGCTGACCAACTTTGCCGGTTTTGTAGCTTCGCGCGAGCGTGGCTGGGTCACCACCGAAATCATCCGCCGCTTTGTCGCCAAGTACCAGGTCAACATGGACGAGGCGCTCAACTCCGACATTGCGAGCTATCTCACCTTCAACGACTTCTTCACGCGTGCGCTCAAGCCCGGCGCGCGACCGCTGGCTGATGCCGAGCTGATTTCGCCGGTGGACGGTGCGATCAGCCAGTTCGGTGCGATCGAGAAGGACCAGATCTTTCAGGCCAAGGGTCACAGTTATTCGACTACTGCGTTGGTGGGCGGGGATGCGGCGCTGGCGGCGCATTACCAGGACGGCCATTTCGCTACGCTCTATCTGAGCCCCCGGGACTACCACCGCATCCACATGCCTGCAGGCGGTCGGCTGACGCGCATGATTTATGTGCCGGGCGACCTGTTTTCCGTCAATCCCGTTACCGCACGCGGCGTGCCGGGGCTGTTCGCGCGCAATGAGCGCGTGGTCTGCGTTTTCGAATCGGCGCGCGGGCCCTTTGTGCTGGTGCTGGTCGGCGCGACCATCGTTGGCAGCATGGCCACGGTGTGGCACGGCGTGGTGAACCCGCCGCGCGGCAAGGTGGTGCGGCAATGGGATTACCCCGACGAGCCAACCTCCGCCATCCGCCTCAAGCAGGGCGAGGAAATGGGCCGCTTCCTGCTGGGCTCCACCGTCGTCATGCTGTTTCCCAAAGGGCCGCTGCAGTTCAATGCCGAGTGGGCGCCCGGCCGCGAAATACGGCTCGGCGAAGCCATGGCGGTCTACGGTTAAGCAGAGGGTGTGAAGCCCAGGCGGTTTAAAAACGCCATCGCTGCCGCCGGCGCCCTTTCCTTGGCGCCGTTGATGAAATACACAAACACGTCGCGCGGCTTGCCCTGTGCCGGGGCTTCTTCCAGCGTCGGCAGGTCGGCCGGCGCGGAGCCGTCAGCCCATTGCCGCGCGCGCTCAGCCCAGGCGTTCAGCGCGCTTTCCTCGTAGCCGGTCTCCAGGCCTGATTCGCTCATCATGAGGCGGGCATAGGCGAAGTCACCCGTGAGGTCGGCGAAAGACGGAAATTTGTCAGCGTCGGTAAATACAGTGGCGACCTTGTAACGGCGCGCCAACGCCAGGTAATCGGGCGACATAAAGCTCTCGTGGCGAACGTCGACGACATGGCGCAGCGCCCGGCCGTCCACCTGTTTGGGCAGCAGCGACAGAAACGCCTCGAAATCCCCTGCCTCAAACACCTTGCCGGGCATGAATTGCCAGACGATGGGGCCCAGCTTGTCGCCCAGTTCGCTGATGCCGCTTTCAGTGAAGCGCTGGATGGACTCGCCCGCCTCGGCCAGCACGCGGCGGTTGGTCGCGTAGCGCGAGGCCTTGAGGGAAAACATGAAGTTGTCCGGCGTCTCGTCGTGCCACTTCCTGAAGCTGGCCGGCTTCAGCGTGCCGTAGTAGGTGCCGTTGACCTCGATGGCGCTCAGCCGGCGGCTTGCGTATTCGAGTTCGCGGCTGTGCGCCAGGCCGGCTGGGAAAAAGTTGTCGCGCCAGGGCTCAAAGGTCCAGCCGCCCACGCCAGCGCGGATGCGGGAATCGGCTACCGTGGCTGGCGTGGCGGCGGAAGATGGCGTGTGTGCGCGGCTTGCTGGTGTCATGGCGGCTCCGTGGCGTACTTGTCTGCTTTCTCGTCCAATTGGAGGAGTTATCTTTGTCCACGC
Organism: Polaromonas sp. P3_C2; assembly: GCF_056402675.1. Taxonomy (NCBI): domain Bacteria; kingdom Pseudomonadati; phylum Pseudomonadota; class Betaproteobacteria; order Burkholderiales; family Comamonadaceae; genus Polaromonas; species Polaromonas sp. P3_C2. The sequence goes on from NZ_JBFUGX010000008.1 coordinate 14,267, forward strand.
CGCCCGCGATGCGCTGTAGGTTGAATTCTCCAATTGCGGGTCTTCCCGTGGCCGGTGGCGCGGTCTGTGTCGGAAGCGTACAGTAGCAGGTGCCGTAGCAAAATGCTGCCCTAAAAGCCGATATCCTTGTTCCCGGAGCCTTTCCAATGAACGCCCCACTGCACCGCGAAATCCCCGCCAGCATCCTTAACGCCGCCCAGGCCCTGTCCCAGGTCACGGCCCAATGGGACGGCGACATCGTCAAACAGATCACCGACTACATCTCCATCCCAGCCAAGTCCCCCACGTTTGACAGCGACTGGGCGCAGCACGGCTTCATCGACACCGTCATGCGCAATGCGGCGGCCTGGGTCGAGGCGCAGAAGGTCGAAGGCCTCAAGCTGGAGATCGTGCGCCTCGAAGGCCGCACCCCGGTGCTGTTCTTTGAGATCCCGGCCACGCGCGCCGATTCGACGCAAACCGTGTTGATGTACGGCCACCTCGACAAGCAGCCCGAATTCACCGGTTGGCGCAATGATTTGAGCCCCTGGATGGCCAAGTACGAAGACGGAAAGCTTTATGGCCGTGGCGCCGCCGACGATGGGTATGCGGTCTACGCCAGCATTGCCGCGGTGCAGGCGCTCAAAGCGCAGAACGTGCCGCACCCGCGCATCGTTGGCCTGATCGAAACCTGCGAGGAAAGCGGCTCCTATGATTTGCTGCCTTACGTCAATGCGTTGCGTGAGCGCCTGGGCGACGTCGCGCTGGTGGTGTGCCTGGATTCCGGCGCGGGCAACTACGACCAGCTGTGGCTGACCACCAGCCTGCGCGGCAACGCGGCGGGCGTGCTCAAGGTGGAAATCCTCACCGAAGGCGTGCACTCCGGCGACGCCAGCGGCCTGGTGCCGTCGAGCTTTCGCATCATGCGCCAGGTGCTGGACCGCCTGGAAGACAGCAAGACCGGTCGCCTGCTACCGCAAAGCTTTCACTGTGAGGTTCCGGCTGACCGGCTGGCGCAGGCGCAGGCCACGGCCAAAATCCTCGGCGAGGAAATCTACAAGCGTTTTCCGTGGGCGCACTACGACTGCGAAGGCTCCAGCGCATTTGCCTTGCCCACCACGACTGACCCGGTGGAAGCCCTGCTCAACCGCACCTGGCGCCCGACGCTGAGCGTGACGGGTGCCGAAGGTTTTCCAGCCCTCAAGGATGCGGGCAATGTGCTGCGCCCCTACACCGCCTTCAAGCTCTCGCTGCGTTTTCCGCCGCTGATCGACGCTGGCGCGGCGGTGCAGGAACTCAAGACACTGCTGGAAGACAATGCGCCTTACCAGGCCAAAGTCACGTTTGAAAGCAACGGCGGCGCCACCGGCTGGAACGCGCCCAGCACCGTACCCTGGTTTGAGAACGCGCTCAACGATGCGTCGCAAAGCTTCTTCGGCGCGCCCTGCGGCACCATAGGCCAGGGCGGAACCATTCCGCTGATGAACATGCTGAGCAAGGGCTTCCCCAAGGCGCAGATGATGGTTTGCGGTGTGCTCGGCCCCAAGAGCAATGCGCACGGCCCCAACGAGTTCCTGAACGTGCCTTACGCCAAGAAGCTGACCGCCGCGGTCGCGCATGTGATGGCCCGCGTTCCCGGTTGATGCGGGTGAGCTACCCTTCTTTGCGCCGCGGTTTGCCGGCAGCGCTTGTTTCAAGCCAGGCTTTTGCTGCCGCATGCATTCCACCGTCCTAGCGCCTTTCACCGCCCGCGACGGCGAGAACCTGGCTCTCTATGAGTGGCCACTGGATGCTTTGGCCATCGAAATGGGTCAACATGCGTTGCCGCCGCGCGCCATGGTGCTGCTGGTCCATGGCTTGGGCGAGCACGCCAGCCGCTACGACCATGTCGCCAGCCAATTGCTCGACTGGGGTTTTGCCGTGCGTGCCTACGACCAGCGCGGCCATGGCGAATCGGGCGGGTTCCGTGGTGTGCTGCCCAATGAGACTGCACTGCTGGACGACCTGGCCGAAATAGTCGACGACACGCGCCTGCGTTGCGTGCGCCTTCTGGAGGAGGTCAACGCGGACGGACGAAGCCCGCAGCCGCCTGCGCATCTTCCCCTGGTTCTGCTTGGCCACAGCATGGGCGGTCTGGTGGTGAGCCGGTTTGTCGCGCTGGGCATTCGCCCCGTGGATGGCCTCGTGATGTCTTCTCCCGCGCTGGATCCGGGGCTCAACGCCTTGCAAAAGCTGCTGCTGGCCTTTATGCCGAGGCTGGCACCCGACCTGTGTGTAGGCAACGGCCTGGACGCGCGCTACATCTCGCACGATGAAGAGGTGGTCAAAAAATACTTCACCGACCGGCTGGTGCACGACAGAATCTCGCCACGCCTGGGCAAATTCATCGCAACAGCGGGTCCCGCGACGGTGGCGGCCGCCGCCCAATGGCGCACGCCTACGCTGCTGATGTATGCGGGTGCGGACCGGCTTGTCAATCCGGCCGGCAGCCGCGCTTTCGCGGAAAACGCGGCCAACTCACCGGCCGTGACCGCCGGCATGGTGACGTCGCGGTGCTTTGAGGGCCTCTATCACGAGATATTCAATGAAGTCGAGTCGGAGCCGGTGTTTGACACGCTCAAGGCCTGGCTGGACGCCCGCTTCTAGCGGTTAAGAAAATCTCAAGAGAAATTCGGCTTCAGCCCAATAAGAACGGGCGCAAACAGCTATAAAAACAATAGCAATAACTGGCGGCATCGCCGGGTTCCATGCCCAGCCTGGCCGCAATGTCGGACACGGTGCGAGGCGTAACCAGGTTCTCAGGCCTTCTGTCCCTTGCGTTGGCCGACTGCAAGCCAGGCCAGCGCGGCGGCGGTGAGCCCCAGCGGCAGCAGCGACCCCAGGTTCAACAGCGCCCAGCCTTGGGTGGTCACCAGCACGCCGGAGGCCAGCGAGGAAACCGCCAGCACGGCAAAAATACAGAAATTGAGCGCGCCCTGCGCCTTGTCTTTTTCTTCCGGCCGATAGGTCTCAAGCGCCAGGGTGGTGCTGCCGGTGAAAAGAAAATTCCAGCCCAGGCCCAGTAAAAAGAGCGCCGCCAGAAATTCCTTGAGCTCCACGCCCGAGAGCGCGATCAGCACGCACACCCCATTGAGCGCCAGACCCACCGCCATGATGGGCAAAGTGCCGAAGCGCCGGATCAGGTGACCGGTGAAAAAACCGGGTGCGAACATGCCGATCACGTGCCACTCCAGCACCAGCGCGACGCTGGAAAACGGCAGGCCGCAAACCTGCATCGCAATTGGCGTGGCCGCCATCAGCAGGTTCATCACGCCAAAGCCCAGGGCACCGGCTGCGGCGGCCACGATGAAGATCGGCTGCCGCATGATTTCGCGAAGYGGCCGGCCACCGCGGCTGGCATGCGCCTCGGGCGGCGGCGGAAACCGGATGAATGCCAGCAGCGCCATCGACAGCAGCGCCACGCCGGCCAGCGCCAGGTAGGCGCCTGCAAAGGGCACGTCGGTCAGCCCCCGCGTAGAGGCCGCCAGGTTGGGCCCGGCGACGGCGCCCAGCAGGCCGCCTGCCATGACCAGGGAAATGGCTTTTTCGCGAAAAGCAGGCTGGGCGAGCTCGGCCGCGGCAAAGCGGTAGAGCTGCGCATTGGCGCTGTAGTAGCCCGCCACCACGGTGGCGGCCACCAGAAGCCAGAAATTTTTGCTGTAAGCCGCATAGCAGCACAGCAGGGCCGAGGCGGCGGCCACCAGCAGGCCCAGCTGGAAGGAAATCTTGCGCCCGAAGCGCATTTGCGTGCGCGCCACCACGGACGTGGACAGCGCGCCACCCACCACGTAGCCCATGACGGGTAGTGTCGCCATCCAGCCCAGCGGCGCCAGGTTCAGGCCGACCAGGCCGTTGATGGCGATGAAGGTGACGTTGTTGGTGAGAAAGAGGCCCTGGCAGACGGCCAGCAGCCAGAGATTGCGGTTCATGGCGTGCCGCTTGTCAGTGCGAGAAACGACAGGCAGGCGAGCGGTGCGGTTTCGGCCCGAAGCACGCGCGGGCCGAGGGTGACGGCCGCAAAGCCGCAAGCCATGGCCGCAGCCTCTTCAGCCGCGCTGAGGCCGCCCTCGGGACCGCTCAGGAAGGTCAGTGCGCCGGCATCAGCTGCGGCCACCGCTTCGGCCAGCGGCCGGCTGCCGTCTTGTAATGAGAGTAGCAGCCGGGTGCCGCCAGCTGCGCCCTGCCCCGCGCCTTTGAGCCAGTCAGACAGGTTAGCGACGTCGTGAACGGGTGGTATGCGGCTGCGGCCGCATTGCTCACAGGCCGCGACGGCGACGCCCCGCCAGTGCGCGATTTTTTTGTCGGCTCGCTCACCCTTGATGCGCAGCACGCTGCGCTCGCTCATCAAGGGCTGGATGCTGGCCACGCCCAATTCGGCGGCTTTTTCAATCAGCCAGTCCATGCGGTCATTGGCGGGCATGCCGACGGCCAGGTGAATGGAGCGGCTGGCTTCGCGTGCCGTGGCGGTGTAGCCGCCGATAAGGACCTCCACATCGCTGCGGCCCATGCGCTCGACGGTGGCTGCAAATTCCCCTTCGCTGCCGGGCTGGCCGTTGCCTTGGCCGTTGAATATTGTCAGGGCGTCGCCGGGCTGCATCCGCAAGACCTGGACGTGGCGCGCAGTGGACGGCGGCAGGCTGACGACGCTGCCGGGCGCCAGTGCGATGTCAGCGAAAAACCGGGCGGTCATGGTGCTGGTGCAGGAAGATGCATTGTTAGGACTTTGCCGTGAACGCTATAAAAATAATAGCTGCTGGCGCAGAACCAGCAAGCGCTACAGCCCGATTGTGCATCAAAAGGTGTAGCCCACACGGGTTTCGTTACCCTCAATCTCGTCGAGCAGCACCATCAGCGGCCCCAGTTGCCGGTAGCGCGCGGCGGTGTTGCGGGCGTATTTGATGAAGCGGGGTGTGTCGGCCAGGTATTTGGGCTTGCCGTCGCGCAGCGTGAGGCGCGCAAAGATGCCCAGAATCTTGAGGTGGCGCTGCAGGCCCATCCATTCCACGGCCCGGTAAAACTCGCCAAAATCGTCGCCGACCGGCAGGCCCGCCTTGCGGGCTTTTTGCCAATAGCGCACGGTGATGTCCAGTACGAAATCTTCTTCCCAGCTCAGGAAGGCGTCGCGCATCAGGCTGGCGATGTCGTAGGTGATGGGGCCGTAGACCGCGTCCTGAAAGTCCAGCACGCCCAAAGGTGGAGCCCCCACGCTTGTCGCTTCGCGTACTGCGCTGCCCCGTTTCGATACGCTGCGGGGCTCGTTCCCTAGGGGCGGCCCGTCGGAAAATTGCATGCCCCCTGCGTTGCTGGGCCGGGTGATCATCAGGTTGCGAGGCATGAAGTCGCGGTGCACAAACACCCGTGCGCCATCCAGCGAATTCAGATTGCTGGCCTTGATCTGTTCGAAGATGGCGTTCAGCTTGTCCTGAAGGCCAGAGTCCAGCGCCAGGCTGCGATGTTTGGCGACATACCAGTCTGGAAAGAGCGATAGCTCGCGAGACAGAAGTGCGTCGTCATAGGGCGGAAGCACGCCGGGCGTGGAGGCGAGTTGCCAGCGCACCAGGGCCTCCACCGCATCCACATACAGGTCGTAGTGCGCCGGAGTGGGGCTGGCGATAGCGTCAACCTCGGCGGGCGGTCTAATTGCTTCCATCATGGTCTGCGCACCCAGGTCGCTTAGCAGCATGAAGCCCATTGGTTCATCCCAGGCCAGTACGCGCGGGGCAATCAAGCCGGCGCCGTTCATCAGGCCGGCGACCTTGACGAAAGGTTTGCAATCTTCCTGTGCAGGTGGTGCGTCCATGACGATGTAACTGCCATCGCCTGTTGCGGCGTCCACCCGGAAGTAGCGCCGAAAACTTGCGTCAGCTGATGCCGGCCTGATGGTGTCGACCCGCAGGTTGTGCTGGCGGGCAGCGGCGGTCAGCCAGGCTTCGAAAGCCATGGCACGTGCCGGGTCGGCCCAGGCAATGGAGGGAGTGGTCATGTTTCTGGAGTCCCTGCCAGCCCTGCAATTGGGCGCTGGTTCGACATTGTGGGGACGGGGTGGAGGG
>NZ_JBFUGX010000009.1:0-20185 GCF_056402675.1 Polaromonas sp. P3_C2
GTGTGGTGCCCAGGTTCACGAGCAGGCCGTCGGCAGGACCGGCCTCGGGGTCATAAAGCCGGCTGCCACTCACAAGGCCTGAGACGCGGCCCAGAGCATCCGATGAAAAGTCCCGCGCGCACTGTGAAACGCGTCCTGCGCTCGCTGTAAAGCCGAACTGGGTATAGAGCCGCAGGTTGCCGATCAGCGGATCCAGTGCGCGCGAAAAATCACCACTCTGCTGCAAAAGCTGCTGGTCTGCCGCCGAGACCGCGACAAGTCCCTGAAGCACGAACGACTCAGTTGCCGCCGACTGCGCCGAGCGCATCGCGTCATTCATGACCTGCTCAAGCTGCGCCCTCGCAAGCCGGTCGAACAGCGGCTTGCTGGTTGCCGGCGCACCGAGAGGCGGCAGTCCCTGGCCTGCTGCGAATCGCTGGTAATCAGCAGCGTAATTCATGGACCGGCCGAGGTCTGCCAGGCGCCAGCCCGGCGCTGAACTCACGCAGGCGAAGGCCTGCGGGTTCCGGACCTGCATGAAAGTCTGCTGTAGCAGGCTTTCGAGGCCGCGTACCTCTGCCGACAGTGCCGGATTCATGACGAGACTCTGGCCCTGTGCGATGAGCAGAGGCCCGTAGGGCGAAAGCTGCATGCCGCGCAGCACCTGCATGGCCGGGTTGTAGCACCTTGCCTCATCAAAACCGCCGTCACCTGCCAACAGGTCTTTCGGATAGCTGTACTGCGTCACGAGGGGCGACAGCAGTTGCCGCAGTTCCTTCGCGTCATCGGCGCAAGGGTTGTTGTTCGGGTCCGATGGCACCCATGATTTGGCGACCCAGACCAGCCATGAGGTGAACCGCCTGGTGTTGTCAACAAGCGGCCCTTTTGCCGGATCAACCTTGGCCAGGAGGCTGGGGCCCGTCGAGGCCTCAGCAAGCAAATCGACATGCAGTTGCCGGCTGGAATTCGCCAACTGGCGCGCCCAGTTGCCGCGCGAACGCTCGGGCACATTCACCACGCCGCTGTAAGGCACTTGCTCGAGCGAAGCGGCAACCACGCCGCCGGGCCGCGCCGCAGCAAGGGGCAAGCCCGCTCCGTAGACGTAGAGATAAATCAGGTTGAGATCATCCAGCTTGCGGACGGTGGATTCGGCGGGTATGGCAGTCAAGCGTGCGAAACGCTGGAGCTTGTCTTCCAGGTTGTTCACCTCCAGCGCAAGCACCTTCAGGTTGGCGCGGGTTTTGGCATACGCCGAGTTGTTGACTGTGATACCGGCAAGCGTCGGCTCGGACGCTACGGCCAGACCAGCGTCGAGCCGCGCGACCCGCGCCTGCAGGCCGCAAGCCAGCGCCGGAAACACCGTGCGCGCCATCACGGTACTGGAGACAGCCTGCACCGCGTTGTTGCTGGCACGCCGATCGACCCAGGACAACGGCATCGTCGCGAACACCATGTCGATATCGAGGGCCGAGGCCCGGGACAGCGCATCGTCAATCAATGGGCGGCCGGCGCAGCTCTCCTGTGCACCTGCCAGTGCCTGCGACTGGTAGAGCGCGGCGATGCTGCGACCCAGACCATCAACCTGGCGCTGCAGCCGCCAGCCCGATAACACCAGCGCCAACAGCAGCAACCCGGCCAGCACGATGCAGGCTTGCTGAAGCCGCAGCAGCCCCGGCTCACGCGACCAGAATGACGCCAGCGTGGCGCGCGCCAGCCCGCATTCCCCCAACGCCTTCTGCGTCAGGACGTCTTCGGCAAACGAGACATCGGCACGCGGCATGCCTGCTGGCGCACCGGTGCCTTCGGTGCAGCCCGTGAAATAGACACCTCGGCACAGTGCAGGCTGCGTCGTCGCCGTGTCGTGAAAGACCTCGGCCAGGTAGTCGCGCAAGGGCGCATGCAAACGCTCGAAATGCCTCGGAAACAGAAAAAACGCATCAGCGTCGGCAATCTGCTCCTGGGTCGCAGCGGCCTCTACCTGGATCTCCTTGAGTCGTTCACCGATGCCAACAAATGCCTCGTCAATCCACTGGACCGGGCCGGACTGCAACAGGCCGTCGCGCGCCGACCAGCCAAACATGCCTTCCCTCTGCGAACGCCCCTGCAGACGCCAGTACGGTGCAAATCCATCAACCGCGTCGCACTGGCTGACGATCACGTAGACCGGCAAGGCCAGGCTGGTGGCGGAACGCAGGTCGTCGAGCTGTCGCCGGGCATCGAGCGCGAGTTGAAGCACACTCTCACGGCCCGTGCCCAGCAAGTTACGGGAGGAAACCACCAATAGCGCCCCGTCAAGTGCACGTTCGGGGCGCAGGTGGACGAGTCCGCGCAGTACGGCTTGCCAATCTGCCGCGTCGGGCCCGGTTTGACCGGCAGCGCTGAGCTTGCCTTGCGGGTCTATGAGTTCACCCTGTGCCAGGCTGTGCCAGGCTGTGTGGGGGACGCCGGCGATCGTCGCCGCCTGTGCGTCTGGCCGTTGCCGGACCTGCAGCAACGAAGCGACCAGGCTGCTTTTACCAGCGCCGGCCTGCCCGATCAAGATGATCCAGGTTTGCTGGTAGCGCTCCCGTGCGGTTCTGGATAGCACGGTCCGCAATCCGCGCAACCAGGCCAGGAACGACTGCCAGCGCGTTCGCCAGAAACTCGCTGCCAAAACCGGCTTGATGGCGCCGGTGGCCACGATCAATTTGGCCCGGCGCGAGCGCACGATCAGCCATAACACCAGAATGCCGAATACTGTCGCGACCGCAGCAAGCACGCCAAACCAGGTACTGCTGTTCATGCTGCTCATCTCAGACACCTGCAACCTTGACCAGCGGCTGGATCAGCCATAGCCAGAGCGCCGACGACACCAGCACAAAGCCAAATGCATAGCCCATCGCCAGACGCAACCACGGGCGAAGGGGCGCCACCCGTGCATCGGCAGTCGACTTGACCGTGTGTTCATAGGCTTGCACAAACAGCCTGCCGTCAGGCTCTGCCGATCGGCCGTTGACAAAACGGTACAGTCGCTGGCGCAGCGTGTCCAGGAACAGCTGGCCCTGCGCTCCCCGGTGCATTCCCTTGAACCCAAGCTGCAGCGCGAGCAGAAAGCAGGCAGCGAGATCGCGATGCAGATTGGATCGGGACACCACAGCCAGCACCTGCTCCGCCATGTCGAAGAAGCGTCGCCCGGCCTGGCGCGAACCGAACTGCCGGTGCTCAAGCAAAACCTCGAGCCAGGCGTCCTGCGCCGGCCACGAGAGTTCAAGGATGAATATCTCGTCAGCCAGCACCACCATCACATAGCTGGCTGCCGTATAGGCGCGTTGCTGCGCCTCACTCGCGGTAGCCCGCATATCGCGTGCCTGGCCGGCCAGAAGGTCGGCCAGGCGCAGGCTCACACGGCCCGCGAGTTCGGCCGGCTCGGCCGGTGCCGCACCGGAGACCCCCAGGTAGGCTTGCAGCGACCCGCGTTCGCTTTCCTGCCGCACGCGCGCAACCTCCTCATAGAACTGCGCAAAGCAGCTCAGGAGCGGCATTTCGGGCAAAGCGGCAGGCTGCATGGCTGCGTCTTTCAGGTCCGCGTGCCTGCGGCGCGCGGACGATAAAGCAGAATCATTGCGGGCGGGGTTCCCGGTGACTTCTTGTCACCGCTAATGACGAGGTTTTGTCCCGGGCCGAACAGTCTGGTCTCGCCCTCCTTGAGCTGCAGCACCTGGTTGTCGACTGCAAACAAGGCGGCCCCCGAGCGAAGGTTGCGCTTCGCAAGTTCCTCGGCGGTCAAAAGGCGTGGCCTTGCAGTCACGCGCAGCCGGGCTGCGGCAGGCAGCAACGCCTCGCTCGCAATGCAGGCGTCAAGCAACCAGCGTTCCAGTGACGCGCGGCCATCGGCCCCCAGGCCCTGGCCGCCTTGCGGCCTGAGCTCGACAAGCAGTTGTTCACCCGCGTCAGGAGGCAACACATGTGTAAATGTGCCGTCGGCATGGCGTTCAAACGGCTGCAGCTCGAAACTGGTATTGATATAGCTGAGCTTGCGCACCACATAGTCCAGCGCACGCCGGAACTGCGGCGAACAGTCATCGTGCTGATAAGCGTCCAGCACCGGCGGGATGGGATTGGCGCCGAACGATGCCATCGCGCCAAGCAGGAGCGCCAGGCTGTCGTAGACCGCGCGCGGGCTCGACTCGGGGCGCTGCACGATGAGGCTGAACTGAGGCAGCACGGCAGCCAGCCGCCGGGCCATCTCCAGGTGCTTGCGGAAATGGGCACCCTGCAATTCATCGTCCTCGGGGCCGTCGCTTTCCCGATTAGCGCCCAATTCGCGCAGCTTGAGCCACAGCGCTTCATTGAGCAGCTGGAGCCGGTGCCGCAAGCCGGTTGCCTTGAGAAAATCGCCGGCCTGCCAGCACAGCATGGGCGGGTGGTAGGGCTTGAATTCGACATGCCTGTTTTCTTCGCGCCGGAACAACTCGAACAAGGGACAGGCCTCGTAGCCGGCCGGAGCTGCAACTTCGGCTGACAGCGAGATCGCCGGCCGCAGGCGGTCGACCGGCACCGATCCGGTCAGGGTGTTCTCGTCAAGCGATACCAGGCCGTGCACAACCTCATTGCGTGCCGGTGTCGTATTCCAGTGATTGGAGGCGTTGCCCCTCACGGGCATGATCAGCGACAACCGCACCCCATCCGGCGTGCGCTGCAACTGCGCGGTGACATCAAGTTCGAGCGCTTTTCCGGTGTACGAGCCGGGAAACACGACCGGCGTGCCGTCTGGCATGATGCATTCAAGCCGTTTGATTGCGACGATACCGGCCTTGAGCTTCACCATATCCAGCTGCAGCAGGCTCAACCCCCAGAAATCCGGCGCGACGCACGACAGCCGGTACCTCAACTGCTCCTGCCAGTAAACATCGCTTTGCTGGAAATGCTGGGGTGACAGCAGCATCCCTTCGATCCACTGGACACTGTCGGGCAAGGCCGGGCCAGCCGCAGCTGAGAACAGCTTCGCTGCGGGCTGGGCGGCTTTAGGCGCTGAAGTGGTTTCGGGCATGGGTTCTCCAATCATGAAAGGCAGCTCGTATAGCTGATCTGCGTGCTACGCAGGGTGATCAATGCGCATTTGTAGGCAGTGATGTTGGCGACAGCCTGACCGCCGGCGCTCACATAGCTTGCGTAGCTGTAGACATAGACGGCCTTGCCATAACCAATGGGCAGGGGCTGGTTGGTGACCGTGCTGCCAGGGACAACCTGCACACCAAGCACTGCGATGCCGCTGGCCAGACCGGCTTGCAGCGCGTCGCGATTGGCAAACCAGTCGGGTGAGGTCTTCGGCAAGACGGCCGCCGCGTTCTTGTCGAAGACAAACACCAGGTCGACCTCGGTTCCCATATTCTGATTGGCATCGAGTTCGGCGACGATGTTCAGCGTCTTTAGCGGCGTAGTAGGGCTGTAGCCCAGCGCGTAGCTGATAAAACCGCAGCCGGAAACAGCCAGCAATGCCGCTGTGCCGAGAAAACCGTTGACGATGCGCATGATCATCCCAGCACCATCACGCATACCTGCGAAGGTGTGATCGACATGCCGATCGCGTTGCCTATCATGCCGTTCTGCCCGACCACACTGGTCAGCCGTGTCGCAAACACACCGCCCATCGCGACCTTGAAGCTACCCATGAGGTATCGGTCCGGCCCAATTTCCATGCCCGAAACCACGCCCAGGTTGACGCCGGGCTCGTCACCGTTGCTCAACGTGCCCTGCGTCACCAGGTTTTCAGCGAGTCCGCCGCCGATGATCACGCAGGCCTGCGAAGGAATGTGCGAAATCGTGATGACGATATTGGGAAACGGAATGGGCACCGGCCCCACCGGCGTAGGCACCAGACAGACGTCGGGAAACGCGAAATTGATGACGCAGAGGTTCGTATTGGCGAACATGACTCATCCCAGGCTGATGCGTTCAGCATCGAGCTTGATGTCTTCTTCAGCTGTAACCAACGCCTGCCGTCCATGGAGCCGCAGCAGCGCCGAGGCCTGCATGATCCCGTGCTCGACACGCGTTACGAGATGGCGTGCCGACTGCACCATGGTCTCACTGACGGACGCCAGGAAATCTCTTGCGTTGACGCTGACGGAGCCGCTGGCCGACGTCAGCTCGACGTCACCAAGACAACGCAGTGCGATTTGACGGGTGCAGGCCAGCTCAAAAGCTGGCTGGGTGATCGCCATAAGCTCCGCACCCGGCACGGAAAGCTCTGCACGGCCTGCGCCCGGCGTGTCCGCGGCCGGCTGCGGTCGCAGCAAAATATGGGTCACGAACAAGCCCGAAGCACTTTGCAACACGGCCACCGTGTCACCAGGCAGGGGCGTGAGCAGGCAGGAAACCGCTTGCAACGCAAGCCGGCCGTCCGCCAGCCGCCACCGCGCTTGTCCGAGCGACCGGCCTATGCTCGCCTCTCCCCAGCCGTGCACGGTTGCGGCGCGCACGGGAAGGTCAAGCTGTTGTGTTGCCTGTTTCATGCTGCTTCCATTTCAAGTGAGCGTTTTTCGGCGGCAGCGCGCGCCTCCTGGGTGCCGAGGGCGGCGGCTACGTTGGCACCGGTGAAATCGGCGCCGGTCCAGACCGCACAGTGAAAACTCGTGCGGTCGAGCTTGCAGTACCGGAAATCCATTGCCCGACCATTCGCATGCGCGAACTGGGCAAACTGCAAGTCCGATCCCGCGAAAACGACACTGTCAAGCCTGCTGTGATCCCAGATCGTTTTCACCAATCCGGCCCCGCGCAGCGAAACTCCGTTGAGTTGGGCTTTTTGCAATACCGCACCCTCGAGTTGGGCGCCGTCAAGATTTACCCGGTCAAACTTCGCTTTTACGAACTGGCAGCGTGTCGCGTCAATGCCGCCCATCAGAGTTTCGCTGAAGCTGACTTCGGCACAATTCGATTCACGGATGCTGGCGCGACTCAGATCAGCACCTGAAAAATCGGCACCCTGCAAAGTGCAACGCAACAAGCTGGCGCCGGCCAGTTTCTGCCCGGCGAAGCTGGCTTTGATAAACAGGCTGGTGCTGGCTCGCATGCCGGCGAGCCTGGCTTCCTGCAGTTGTGCCTCGTTCAGGCTTACCTGCTGCAATTCGGCACCCTGCCAGTCGCTGCCGCCCCACTGGCAATCTGCAAATGCGCTGCGCAGCAAGCGCGCCTCAATCCAGAAAGAGCCGCCGATGTCGCACTTCGTCAACATGGATTTCTCAAGGCGCGCACCGTCCCAACGACTTTGGCGGAGGTCACACTGACTGAAGGCCAGCATTGTGCCGGACGCACCACGCCAATCGCTGCCAGCCAGACGGCTCTGGCAAAAAGCGGTGCGGCGCAACCCGGCATCGCAAAAGTCGGCCGCGCCGAGTTCGCAATCAATAAAGGACGCTCCCTCCAGCTGGGCACCGGCCCAATGCGAACCCGCCAGCTGGCAGCCGCTGAAAACCGCACCTGTGAAATCGTGGCCGCTTGCATCAAGTCCGGCCAGCATCTGGCCACGCACCGGACGGCCAAGCCGCACCAGGCGCTGGATCTCGGCCCAATCCTGGGCGGAGGCCTGGCTGTAAGTCCTGCTCATGCGAGCCTCCTGCGCGCATCCAGACGTACACCGCGTGTGTCCGCATCAACCAGGCAGACCTCAGTGAGTTCGGCTTCATACAGGCTGGCGTCGCGCAGATCGGCTTTTCCAAAGTCAGCCTTTCGCAACAACGCCTGGTAGAAGTCGGTGCCCACGGCACTCGCACCGGGCAGTTGTGCCTTCATCATGAGAGTGCGCGGCAGGCAGGCACCGTCAAGGCTGGCGGCACTAAGGTCAGCCCGACTCATGTCGCACGCCATAATGAAAGCGCCGTCGAGCCGCGCACCCTGCAACTGGCTTTGCGTCCAGCTTCCGCGTTCAGCGCGCAATCCGGACAGGTCGGCGCCACGCCAGTCGCTGTCATTCCCCTGGACTTGCACCAGCCGGGCCTCTCTCCATTGACTGGTCGACAGGTCGGAACCGATCAGTGCACTTCTCTGCCATCGCGAACCCGAAAAATCGGCCCCCCGGGCTTGCAGCTTCCAGGCAACGCATTTGTTGAACGAGGCACCGCACCAGCTGCTTCCAGCCAGTTTGGCCTGGTTGAAAATTGTTGTGTCCAGCGTCGCGCGATCGAAGTTTGCGCCGCAAAGATCTGCTTCGTCGAGTTGCGCAGCTGACAGGTCGCAATCGCAGCCGCGAGCTTGTGTCCAGTTCGCCCTGGAAGCACGGGCCGAGCAAAGGCGCGCCCCGCGAAAACTCGCTTCGCATGCATGACTACTGCAGAGATTGGCCTCATCAAGGTTGGCCTCATCAAGTAGTGCGCCATCGAGCCGCGCCTGCGTCAGTACAGCGCGGCGCAGGTTGCAGCCGCGCAGGTCCGCACCGCTGAGGTCGGCGTACTCCAGCAGGCATCCACCAAGGTCAAGGCCCGCAAGTACTGCACCGCGCAGGTCCGCGCCGGCAAGGTCGCGGCCGGCAAGCTTTTCTCCGGCCTTCGCCCAGGCCAGCACCTGTGCCCCCAATAGCGACGCGACAGCGGGCGACAGCGCCTGCGCGGGCGACAGCGGGACGGGAGACGCATGGCGGGCTTTGCTTTTAAGTTGCGCGGCTGCCATAAGGTCGGCATGTTGGGACGGCGTTGCGGCAAGCGCGAGCGGCGCCAGTGCCTCTCGCGTCGCCGTACCATCGGCGCGCTGCAACACCTCCACCCAGAGCGGCCCGGACTCCGGAGCATTTTCATGCTCCCCAGCGGGAACATCCGTCTGCCCCGTCAGCACCTGTAGCTCTGCAAGCTGGTGAGCAAGTGCTGCCTGCTGAGCGGCCGCGTTTTCGCGGGTACTGGCCACCAGCTTTTCGACGCTGTGCATCAGGTCGGTCAAGTCCATGTCACCGTCGGCCAGGGCCTTCGCCGACGGCGTCTGGAGCAGGGGCGGCCCGGCTTTTGGCGGCTCGTAGCCCGCGGGCGGCTTCATGCCGCTTTGCTGCCAAAATTCGCGCGTCACTTCGTCAAGCACGTCCTGGCGTTTTTTCAGTGCCGCCTCGGCTTCGGTGGCAGCCAGCGCGGGATCGGCAGGATCGAGCCGCGGCGCGAGCTGCGACTCGTTGAGTGCATGCAACGGTGCAGTCTTGGGGTCCAGGCGCAGCGTGAGCACTTCTGCGTAATAGTTCAAGGTACGCGGCGCCTCGGTCGCGCCTTCGTAAGCCAGCATCAATACCCCAATGTCCAGTGCATCGCTGTCAGCGACCTGAATCTCGCCCCGCCAGGCCGCAACACCGAGTTGCTGCTCGGGGAGGAACCATACCGTGTCCATGCGCAGCCCGATTTCAGCCAGCGAAGCAGGAGAAGCGTCTTTTTTGAGCGCGAAAGCCTTGACGCGCTGCTCAGGCAGTGTGCCCCGGATGGCCTCAATCTGTGGATGCATCCCCTGTAACAGGTAGGCTTCGCCGCCCGCGAAAGGATTCGCGATGCGCTGGTCGGCCGCTGCCTGGTTATAGAGCCGCCAGTCAAGATCTCGCGGCAAGCCGGGATAATCCTCGCGCAGCCAGCGTTCATCGTAAGTACCGGCATAGCGCTTGCGAGGCACCCAATCGACAGGCATGGGCCCAAGTCCGGCAGGGGGATAGCGACGCCCATGGCAGTCAACGGGCTGGGCGGCGTACTCGACGTTCGGCATAACCCCTTCGTTCGCACCGGCTATTGCGGCGAACCGGTTGCCGTCATGGCCACAGCCAACCGGATTGTCTTCGTAGCCCGGACCACCGAAGGCATGTGCGAAATCAAGCGGCATGTGTACAAATTCCGCAGGCTGCGAGATGCCAAAGAGCGGCAAGACGCCATAGCGCCATTGCCTGTCGCCAAAAACCGCCAGACGCTTGTCGATGGGACCGACTTGCAGCCGCGCTTCCATGCGCCTCACCGGACGGTTTCCCGGCGCGCAAGCGCGACCCAGCACCAGGGCTTCGGCCCCGGTCTTGGGCATCGCCTCGTCCAGCGCCTGGCCCACCGGCAATGCGGCCAGTACCCGTGCCCATTGCGGGCCCTCCATGAGAAAGCGCTGCGGCCTGACTTCACCCAGCGGAAAAAAACCCAGCGCCGTCACCACCAGGCGGTTTATGCCGGATTGCCGGTATGTCTTGTAGAGCAGGCCTAGGCTCAAGGGCTTGATGATCTTCATGGCGGCCTAGAGATAGATCTTCAGCTCGGTGATCGTCAGGCTCAGGCCCGTGATCTGCATCGTCGCCTGCAACGCGGTGAGTTGCACCAGGATGCCGGCCCCGGTCATTTCAATCGAGGTTGATGCGCCTTTCATCGAGATCGCCGTGGTGTCGCCCGACAGCGAGATGTCAGTACTCGACCCCAGAACTGAAACACTGTTGCTCTGGCCCGTGAGGCTGACCCGGCTGGACAGGCCGGTCAGGCTGACCTCGTTGTGAGCGCCAACCAGGTTCATCGCCGTACTGGCACCGGTCAGAGAGGTGCTGTTGCTGACGCCAACCAGATTGGTGCCCGTATCGACCAGCGTCATCGAGACATGATCCGAAGCAAGCGTCACCGCAACGTTGTTGCTTGAACCGGTTGCGCTGGTCTGCATGCTCATGCCAACAACCGAGTCACTGTCGCTGAGGCCGACCATGCTGCTGCTGCTGCTCATTCCCTCCATCGAGCCCGACAGCCGCACTCCGGTCGCGCTTGCGCTGACAGCCATACCGACCGCCGAGGTCGAGATGTGCTGACCGGTTACGTCGAGGTTGACGCTGCTGACCGTGAACGACTCGCTGGTTTGGCTCGCGGTCGTGGTTGTATTGAACACGATGTTTTGCGAAGTCGTGTTGCTGAGCGTGCCTTCGGTCTTGCTGGTGTTGGTGGCGTCACCGGTCACCAGCGAGTGGTTGGTGGTCGTACCAAACTCGGTGCTGCTCCAGCTTTCCGCACCCTTGTGCGTGCTGTGGGTCGAACCGAAGGAATCCGACTGGCTCAACAGGCCGTTCGCGCCGTCTTCGGAGGTCGAATAGCCATAGCTGGCCCCCTGCGAATACGACGATTCGCGGAACTTTCCGCTGTCGTATTGCTGGCTGACGATGGCAACCGCGTTGTCCAGGTCAGCATCGGAGTGCAAGCCGAAACGGATGCTCTTGCCGTCGCCATAGGCCGTCGAATAGCTGCTGCCAACGTTGGTATTGGCCGTCCAGCCTGATGGCATGATGACCTTGGTGCCATTAGCCTGGATGATGCTCTGGATTTCAGGCAGCTCGGACTGATCCTGCGCCCGCGTGATGATGACGGTCGTACCGATCTCCGGCACGGTCTGCATGTGTGGCGCCAGCTTGACCCAGACCGGCTCCGCCGGGTCGGCGCCGTCCGGTGAAAAGATGTCCTGGCCTGTCGAGAACCGCACATAGACTCCCTGCGCCTCAAGCACCGGAGAAATTCCCTCGCTGTCGACAATGCGGCTGGTCTCCGGGTCAAAGTTATCCTTCTGCATATAGCGCCAACCCACCGGCGCAACACCCTGGTTTCCACCCGAGACGACACTGGCGAGCACACTGCCCTGCTGGGTCTCCTGGATGGAGAACGGCGTGACCAGCCCCTGGGCGTCTGTCGCCTGGAACTTGTTGCTGTAGCTGCCGTCGAGTGTTGCCTCATGCTGAACCTGTGTTGCGACAAAGCTCCTGCCCTCCAGCTGAGGTCTGACCTGCAATGGCCATTGTCCTGAGCGCACTTCCTGCGTCACCGAGAAGCGGTGCCCGCAATGCAGGTAGGGGCAATAACTCGAACCACTGAATTGCCGGCTACCCGTATCCAGGGTGTCCTGCGTTGCATGGGCATAGTGATCGACCTCAACGTCGCTGCAGCCGTATTGATAGATCTGGTATTGGTTGAATGGCAAGGTACCAGGCGCTGGCTTGGTCTGAGCATGAAAGCTCTGAAACCCAGCCACCGCATCCGACTCCCAAGCCGCCTCTTCGCGTGTGAATACCGAGTTCACCGCGCTGCTGGCCAGGCTCTGCTGAAAGCTATAGTCGCTGATCATGTCAGGCTGAGCCAGGCCGAGAGCGTCTTCCTGGGTGCCGCAGTAGCGTAGCGGCCTGCCATCGGGCAGGGCTTCCGGGTAAACAGGCCGGTTGGCGAAAACCGCTGTGTGACTGGTGCCGGTGGTCACGTAGAAATAGTAGATGTGCGCTTTCGACATGAGCCGCCGCACGAACTCATAGTCGGTTTCGCCGGCCTGCAGCCAGTCCTGCTGCCTCGCGACTGCCAGATTGCCTGAGCCAACCAGCGCCGCGACCGAAAAGTCAATGTTGTGCTTGCGCAGGACGCCCGCAATAGCATCACGCACATTCAGCTGGCGATGGATGCAGTAGTTGTTCGTGAGCGTAAGCTTCCAAAGTGCCGGCCGCATGGTCGCGCGATAGACGCCTGGCTGCTCCATTGAGAAGGATGCGACGATGCCATTGAACAGGGTCAACCGCACGCCTTCGTCCTGGCCGTGTACGGCCTGGTCAAACCACTCGTTGGCTTCCTCGCGCGTCGGCTGCTGCTGGCCATCCAACACAGGGTAGTGAACCCCCACAGTGACCGGTCGCCCGAGCAGGTCATCAAAGGCCAGCTCAAGGCCGCTCTCGGGGTCCGAGTTTCCGTGCAACTCCAGTTCGTACTCAAAATGATCAGAAATGCTTTCCTGCCCTTTAAAACTGACCAGCCGAAAGCTACCGTCACCCAGGATGACGCCCGTTTCCAGGAACAGCGCGACATGCAGGTAGACGACCGGCGCCGGCGACAGCAGAGCCAGCGGGGTCGTCATGCCAGTTACGCGGTCGTTCATGTCATGGCTCCCGACTCATAGGCGGGGACCAGAAAGCGCGCAACACAAACACCCGAAACGCCAGCGGTGCCATCCGTCGGCCGCGACTTCAGCCATGCGTTAAAGCCCAGACGCATACCGGAGAAACCGGAGGCCTGAGTCGATACCAGCCGCGCCAGCGGCACCTCTGCTGCAAGCACCGAAAGTTCGATCTCGGCATCGTGGCGACGGTCAAGCATCAACCGTAGCAAGCCTTGCAGTTCCTCATACGAGCTGTGCACGGCAGGTGCTTCACTGCCTATATCGACCTGGCGTTGCAGGCGTTGCCATTGACGCAGCGAACGCTTTGGTTCTGTGTCTTTTTTCAGCGGCGGCAGCAGTGCCTCCAGTTGGGAGTAAGCGACAGGGCCTGCGGTCAGCCGGATGCGCGACTGCTGATCCCAAGTGCTGCGACCAAGCAGCATGTCAACGCCAAGCCGGTGACCACTGCGGCCCAGGCGGTGCTGATCGTCCGGATCGATTGCACGCCATGCGCCCACCAGTGGCTGCAACCTGACTGGAAATCCAAGCTGCGCCGAGATCACCTGAACCAGCCCGGCTGCCGACCGCCGGCCGTTTGCCAGCAAATCCCCGATGCCGAGCCACTGGCGCTGGGGCATCGGGATTTGCCCGGCCTGCTCGGCGTTGTCCACCCCCATCAGCGCGCCAAGGTATTCGGCAAGCTGGCTGCGCTCAGGCCGCTCGTTGTTCAGCCCAGGCTCAAAGCCGGCGCGAGTTTCATAACGCAGCAGATTTAGCCGGTTATTGAAAATGTCGAGAAATGCGCGCGTCGCGGATTTTCCTGCACGATCCAGCTCGCGCATCCACTCGAGAAAAGGTTCGGGCAAGGGACCGAGTGCACTGCCAACACAGAAGTCCGGGGTGATGATTGCCAGCATTTGGGGCCGGTCATGCAGATCGCCTTCAGCTTCGATCAACGCCGGAACCGCAGACGACCCGGATGCAATGGCCTGCACGCGCACGGCGCTCGCCGCGCGCGCGGGAAAGCCCGCATCAAGATCAGCCTCGAAACGCACGGTCTGGCCCGACCCGCCGGCACGATCATCCGGCTGGCGCAGCCACAGACGGATCATCTGCAGGAAATTGAACTCCCCAAAACGCTGCTCGAGCCGGCGGCTCAAAGAACGATCTGGGCCCCAACCATTGGCGGCCATCTTTTGAGTACTCCTTTCTCGTCAGTGGTTTCCAGGCTTACGCAGACCATGTTGTTGACTGTCGAGTAGAGCGCAAGAAAATAGCGCAGCACCGACGCAAATAGCAGCATGCTGGTCGACTCGAACTGTTTTCGATTCAGCGTAAGGGTGATATAGAGGCATTGCACATAGCCCCGCACTCCATCGCGTATCGTGTAGCGCATGCCGGGCCGACATTGCAGCGCCTGAATTCCTTCAATGCTGCGGAAAGCCTGTGTCTGCAGAGGGTCGATGTGGTCGCGCAGCATGCTTTTGAATGCAGCGAGCGCCTGCGGCCCCTCTGCCATCGACAAGTGGCTCATGCCGAGCTGGGAAACCAGCGACCAGGGACGCCGCCCAATCAGCGCGGGGGTGATGTGACGCGAGGGCCGGCTTATCACTTCGAGTACCGTGATCGGCCCCGCCCCTTCGAGCTGCAGAGGTTGCTTGACCAGCAGTTGTTCTGCCAGCTTGCGATTGGTGCAAAGCGCCCGCCCGCCAACAACTTCTGCCGGCGGCAGTGCCATCTGCTGCCGGACATCAAGAAAAGATATGAACACCTCGGTACCGGCAATGCCGCCAAGCTGGTTTTCCTCGCGCCGCATGACATAAAAATAGTCATCGGTGCCGCGCGTCTTCGCGTTCCCAAGTTCGAAGTACGGCACCAGCTTGCGTTGGCTGCCGTCGGCGCTAATGGAAACCAGCTCCTCAATGCTGTAGATCTCGCAGTTTTGGCGGTTCTGCACGTCTGCGGTTAGCTGGTATTCGTACTGCGTGTGGTCAAGCGCCAGAGGCTCCATGCGCTGACGATAGAGGTTCACCATGGGCACGCAGTTGAGCTTGAGCGAACGTGACGAGAGCTGGCGATCCTTATGGGAAGCCACGTCAAACTGGAACAACAAGTCAAAACCATTCTCAAACGGAGCTAGGTCAAACTCGCCGGTTTCGAAAAACATGAATTTTTCCGGAAAGGAAAAATATTCCTGAAGAAGCCGGTGTCCGGGATGCATGTTGTTTCGGACCGGGAGAGCGGCCTCTTCGTCCTCAAACCCGAGCCAGTGGACGGCGCTCTGGTTTGCGCCTGGCAGTGGCTCACCACCAATCTGTGCGATGTCAACGGCGTGCAGATGCAGGCCCAGCATCTCCTGCAAATACCAGGCGTCTTTTTGGCTGGTGTCGATGTAAAAGCGCAACCGGGTTTTCTTGAGCGCCTTCACCGGGTCGATACCCAGGCTGCGCACCCGAACACGCAGCACCGACAGGCAACGTTCGTCGCTCAACCCGACCGGGAAATCTCCCGCCTGCAACATTTCAATCTCGACAATGCCCAGCGGCAACAAAGGCAAGTCGCAGGTTGTCGTAAAGCGGCAGACGCTTTTCCGGCCCCGGCCGTCCTCAGCCGTCACACTGGCCTGCCGCCCGCGCTCCAGAACCGCGCCGGCCGCGTCGTCCGGCTTGACGCGGACCTGGGCAATCAACATGGACGGCACAGGCGCCGCCAGGTGCGGGTAAAGGTAACCGAGGAGTACGTTCGGGATCAGCGCCTTGCTGACTTCGGACTCATATTGCACCCGACCGGTCAGGAAAGCAAAGGACTGCAGCAGCATTTCCACGTGAGGATCGTGCGAACCGGTGCGATCGAGTTTGAGTGCCTGCGCCTCTGTCGGATAGGCCTGCGCAAATGCAGCGGCGTCGTTGCGCAGCCCTGCCAGTTCGCGCTGGTAGTAGTCCTTGAGTTGAGTTCCGTAGACTTGCATGGTCTGGAAGCGCCTAGCGGCGCGGCAACCCGAAGCTGAAGGTCTCCGTCAGCGGCTGGTCGGCGAGCTTGCCGGTGACGACTACCTGGAAAGGCATGACGGAACTACGCGTTTCCTCAACAGTCACACGTACGCCCGTCAGCCGAGGTTCGTGGCGCACGATCATGTCGCGGATGCCCAGCGAATAACGCTGTACGTCATCTTTCTGGGCATAACCGGCGCCGGTCAGGGAAGGCAGGCCGACGCGCATGAGTTCCAGACCGGTCGAACCGGCCCAGACGTGCGAGCTAACCAGACGCTGAATCTGCAGCCGCACGGCATCGCGCAGATTGAAGCTCTGGCCGCTTTGCGCCGGCGCCGCACCTGCAAACTCCAGGCGCTCAAGCAAGAACTGCATGTTTATCCCCTTGGGCTGGCGCGCCGCAATAACGGTACGCCATCTCAAAAACAACGAAAATCCACGGCGCCCGCAGGGCCGCAACGAGGCTCAAGTGAACGCCGTCAAAGGCCTGTTCTGCGCCAGGCTCCAGCCGGCAGTGACGTTCCCCTTGACCTGCATGTCCGGTGTCTGCACGGCGTAGGTCCAGACGATCTCGGTGAAGTTAAGCTTGAACTGCTCGGTCGGCATGTCGTCAGGATGTGACTGGAATTGAATTTCGCTGATAAGCGCGTCGCGCAGCATGAAGGTAATGATGTTGCCGACCTTGTCGCCCGAGTTTCGCAGGATGTAGATGTACGAGGGCTTGGCCTTGTCGCCCAGCGACTTCGCGCGCAAACAGAAGTCGTAGAGCTTGACCGAAGTCTTGTCGACATATTTGACGCAGGTGAACTCCGTGATCACCGGCCTGCCAGAGGTGCGCGCCGAATTGCTGACGTCCGTCGTCACCTGCTGCTTCATACCCTGGTGCACTGACACCAGTTCGATGCATTGGCCGAGCTTAAGTTCCTCGTTGGCGGTCCAGTCGGCGCCGGTCGAAATCAGGCTGCCGCCCGTGGCCCAGTCATTGCTTGTTGTGGGGAACACGGAAGTGTCGCCGGGTTGTAGCAGTATCAGATCCATGGCTTGTCTTTCGTTGGTCTATATTGGGTGGGAAGAGAACGCGTCACTTCGGAAGATTCGCCACAAGGCGGATCGAGGTTGTCAACTCCTCAAGCTGGAAGTGCGGCCTGAGGAAGACGACCGCGTTGTAGGAACCCACGGCGCCTGGCACATCCTTCACGATCACGTTCGCCTGGCTCAGGGGAAAACTCGCCTTTGCGTCCTGAGAGGCGTTCTCATCGAGCAACACATAGTTCGATATCCAGGTGTTGAGGTAGGCCTCTACATTGCCCCGCGTCAGGAAGCTGCCTATCTTGGCGCGCATGATGACCTTGATGTAATGCGCGAAGCGCGAGGCCGCGAGCATGTAGGGCAGCAGCGCGGAAATCTGTGCGTTGGCATTGGCGCTGTCGGAAAAATACTTCTTCGGCTGGTTGCTGGTCTGCCCGCCAAAGAATGCAGCCTGCCCCTTGCCCTTGCAATGGCATAACGAGATGAAGCCCAGATCGTTGAGCTCCTTTTCGCGCCGGTCGGTGATGGACACTTCAGTTGGACAAAACAGCTCCTCGGCCCCGGAATCGGTGCGGTAGCTGTAGGTCGGCAGGTCCTCAACCAGTCCACCACCTTCAACTCCGCGTATCGCTGCCGTCCAGTTGTACCTGGAGAACGCGTTGGTCACGCGCTGCGCCAGCATGTAGGCCGCATTGCCCCACAAGAAACTGCCGCTATCGGGTGAACTGCTGGAAGGCCCGACAGTCTCCTCGAAGTCCATGCCGTCAACCGGCCAGCTGTTCTTGCCGTAAGGCAGGCGCAGCAGCACATGCGGCATCACCAGCGTCACATAGCGGGAATCCTCGCTTTCGCGAAATTCCTGCCAGCCGGCCAGCTCAATGCTTTCAAAGATTTTTTCCAGGTCACGGGGCTTGGCGAGGTCGCGAAAGCTGTCGAGTCCGAATAGCGACGCTGAGGCTGCGGTGATGTATGGCGCATGGGCGGAGGCCGCGACTTCCGCGATCTTGCGCAGGAATTCGATATCCTTGGCGCTGCGCCCCACCTCGTAGCCGCCAATCAGAAGACTGTAGGGCAGGCCACCGAAAGTGCCGTACTGGTCTTCATAGATCATCTTGAAGAGTTTGCTTTGGTCTTTGTCGACCGCCTTCTCCATGTCGTCCAGCAGCTCGTCCCTGGTGGCGTTGAAGACACTGAGCTTGAGCATCTTGCCGGTTTCGGTGTTTGACACGAAATAGTGCAGGCCGCGCCAGGTCGCTTCGACCTCCTGGAACTTCGGCGCATGCATGATCACGCTCAATTGCCTGCTCAACCAGCCGTCGATGTCGGAGATGTGCGAGTCAATCGCAGTTATCGCGGCCACCGGCGCATAGGTGGAACCTGGAGCATCGAGCCGCGCCAGCACATCCGTCGCAAAGAAACCGATCGGGCCAAGGAATTTCTGCCTGTCCTCGTCGGTTTTCAGGCCGGCCGCATCCATGAGAGCGAAGACCGCATCAATGTTCTGCCTGGCTTGTTTTTTTGTCGGAGGCACCGGCTTTGCCTTCGGGTCAGGCGTGTCGGTAGCGCCGCTGAGAACCAGCAGCATATTGTTGGCCACCCTGCGATTGACCGCGTCATGCTTCTGCTCGGCCACTGTGCGCACTTGTGCGGCGTCGGTCGGCATCGCGATCGAATCGCTGTCGTCGGTCTGCTGCATGCCGAGCACAGCCAGAGCAGCCCTTTTTGCGTCGGCATCGATCTGGCCGTCTTTGGGTGCGAGCGCTGCCAATAGCGCTGTGGCGTCCGCAGCGAGCTTGGTCTGCGTCGCGGTCGCAGTGGGGTCGGCGCCGAGATTGCTGGCAATCGCATTGCGTTCCAGCTGGATTTTGGAAGACAGGCCGGCATCCCACTGCGTAAGTTGCTGCAGCTGGGCTGACACTGTCTGCAGGTTCTCCGGCGTGTCCGGGGTCGAAAACACCCCCAGCAGCCTGCGCAGCGGCGCCAGGGTTGCATCGGCGTCAACCACCGGCTTGCCGTCCGCGCCCACGCCGTTGACGGTCTCATATCCCCAGTCGGTGGCAGCCTTGAGCTTGGGCGCCTGATCGGCCTTGCCCATCACCATGGCCAGGTCGTACAAAGAAGATGTGGCCTTTTTGAGTTCGCCAGGCGCCTTGTCCATGTCTGCTTTGACGACGCTGTTGCGGTAGTCAGGCCCGGCCAGCACCTGAAGTTGTGCGCGCCTGGCCTGGCCGTCCGGCGTTTTGGCGATCAACAGATTCAGCTGGTCATTGAGCCGGTCGCTCGACTCCGCCCGCGACTGCAGCATGCGGATGTTGCTTCGTACCCGATAGAGCTTGTTGAGGTCAGGAATGGCGCGCACGATGGCGATCGGGTCGAACGCATCCAGCGAACTGAAAGTAATGTCGCCGGACAGATTGGCCGATTCGACGGCTCCGATCTGCATTGCACCGGGTGGTGACGGGATTCGCGGAACGTGGCCCAGAGCCACACGCGGCAACTGCGTCTTCATGACGTCGTTGAAGAGGTCCCGGTCAATAGGCACCATCTGCCGTTGCTTGTACGGCGGAAATTCCACGTCGGGATCGCGATCGCCGGCCAGGTCAGCAAACACTCCAACAATGAAGGGGAGCTCCTGCTTTTCGATGGCGCCGCCAGTCTCCACCTCGTAGGTGATCTTCACCCGGGGTGGACGATTACGCTCCAGCCATTTTTGAACACTTTCAGCCATTTTTAGCCTCTCATAGTCAATACCGCACGCACTTGCAGAAACGCTCGCCAAGCCACGAGGGCCGCGGGCGGAATTTCTCCCGCACTGTTTTCGCAAGCGGCATGCCAACCTTAAAAATCTCCTAACGCATTGATTCGTATGAGTATTTTTTTCACCTCTGAAGGTGAGGAGGACTTATTTGCACTGCTCTTTTTTCAGTTGAGCGAAGGCATCGCATACCGGCAAAGCGTGCCGGTCGAAGGCCCTCGACATCTGTCTGTGCCGGTGAAACCGGCAGGACAAAAATATCCATGCTTTGGTGCAGATATGTCCCGCCACTTTGAAAACCGCGGAAACTTTCCGAAGAATGGAATGCCACTATTGCGAATAGTTAGTTTCCAAAGAAAATGACTGGTTTTGAGCTGACCGGGACAATAATGAAGTCATCCGTTGCGAAGAAACTGCAGAACAGGCGCTTCGAAGACATCACGGCATGCAGTAGTGCCTGGCACGCGCACGCTTAATGACACGCAGCGGCATCTCCACAAAACAAGCTTGCTTGATGAACAAACAACTGGTCGATTTCGCCGTCCTCTGTATCCGCAGAAAGCTCGAGAGTGCCCCGCAC
>NZ_JBFUGX010000010.1:0-20078 GCF_056402675.1 Polaromonas sp. P3_C2
GCGCTATGGGCGTCGGGCCTGAAGGTGCGAAAACTTCTGAAACACTGAGTTGTCGCCTTTTTCAGACTCTTCAAGGGCATTCCTTGATTCCCTTTTTGCGCCGGTTTATGAGACAGTAGGGTATGCAATTAAATCTGACCGTACCGTCTCCATTGCAGTATTTCTCCAGCCTTGTGGAAAGCGACGAGCATTTCCCCCTGCTGGAGGCCGCCGTCAGCCTGGCGCAGGACGAATACCCCGACCTTGACGTGCAGCAGGTGCTGGGCGACGTAGACCAGTTGCTGGCCCGCCTCAAGCGCCGCCTGCCTGCCGACGCACCCGCGCTGCAGCGCCTGCGGGCATTGAACCAGTTCTTTTTTCACGACCTGAACTTCGGCGGCAACGTCAACGATTACTACGACCCCGACAACAGCTACCTGAATGCCGTGCTGCGCACACGCCGCGGCATTCCCATCACGCTGGCGGTGCTGTGGCTTGAGCTGGCCCTGGGCTTGGGCCTCAACGCGCGCGGCGTGGCCTTTCCCGGACATTTCATGGTGAAGGTCAACCTGCCCAAAGGCCAGGTTGTGATTGATCCGTTCAGCGGCCAGTCGCTCAGTCGCGAAGAGTTGTCCGAGCGGCTGGAGCCTTTCCGGCAACGCAGCAGCGCCGACGAAGAGTTCGAGGTGCCGATGGGGCTGTACCTGCAGTCGGCGCCGCCGCGCGAAATCATCAGCCGCATGTTGCGCAATCTCAAGGAAATCCACAAGACACAGGAAGACTGGCAGCGCCTCATCCCCGTGCAGGACCGCCTGATTGTTCTGCAGCCGGAAGCATGGACCGAATACCGCGACCGCGGCCTGGCCTGGGCCGCGCATGGCGAGCCCGAGCGGGCCATTGCCGACCTGGAAATCTATCTTGCCAACGCCGAAGATGCGCTCGACATTGACACCATGGCCGAGCGGCTGACCCAGCTGCGCCAAAGCCGCCACTGAGTTTCCCTGCTGTGTCCCCGGTTTGCCTGCTCCGGTTGTTGCTATTGATTTAATAGCTGCTTGCGCCCGTCTGCAGGGCGCTGCAGGCACTTTCTCTCAAAGAAGTTCGATCTCGCTGAGCGTGAGAAAGCAGCTTTCCCGTGTGATCGCCACAAAGTCTTCCAGCCAGGGCCGGCCTGACATGGCTTGCGTGCAAGCAACATAGAGGCGCCCAGTCAGGCCCTTTTTGCCGATCGGCCTTGCGCTCACGTAACCTCTGTCCAGGTAACTTTGCACGGCCCATTTGGGCAGGGCGGCGATACCGCGGCCACTGGCCACCAGCTGCAGCATGGCAATCGTCAGCTCGGTCGTACGGCGCGCAGGCTTGACGCCGGCCGGCTCCAGCACCTGGCGCACCACGTCGAGCATTTCGTCAGGTACCGGGTAGGTGATCAGGGTCTCGTTGGCGAAGTCCCTGGCCGTGAGATGTGTTTTGGCCGTCAGCGCATGCTCATTCGCCAGCAACGCCATGATTTCAAAGCGGAACAGCGGGTGGAAATCCACGGTTTCGCTGGCGTCTTCTTCGGAGACGATGGCGATGTCGGCGCGGTCCTGCAGCACGAGTGCAATCGGGTCGGGGTGAAAGCCCGAAACGATGTCCAGTTCCACCTCGGGCCAGCGCGTGCGAAACGAATCCATGGCCGGCATCAGCCAGTCAAAACAGGTGTGGCATTCCACAGCGATGCGCAACTGGCCTGAACGCCCGGTGGCCAGCCGCACCACATCGCGCTCGGCTTCCTCGACTTGCGGCAGCACCGCGTCGGCCAGCGCCAGCAGCCTGAGGCCCGTGGTGCTGAACTGAGGGGGTACGGACTTGCGCTCGAACAGCGGCGTGGCGTAGCGCTCTTCGAGCAGCTTGACCTGATGCGAGAGCGCCGACTGGGTGAGGTTGAGCAATTGCGCCGCGCGCACCAGGCTGCCGCTGTCGCRCAGGGCGATCAGCGTGCGCAGGTGGCGCAGTTCAAGGATGGACGGGCTCATCAGTTATTCCCTGCAGATCGATCAGCAGATTAATCGGTGAATCAATTATTTTCATATTGAAAGGCAATATCTTTCGTTTGAATAATAGTTGAATCTGGCCGACCATGCGTTCTTCTGTGATTGATTTGCATTGGGAGATAACTGGATGGTCCACACACATACCCTGGGTTTTCCGCGCATGGGCGCGAACCGGGAACTGAAATTCGCGCTCGAAAAACACTGGCGCGGCGAGATTGACCTGGCTGCACTGGAAGCCACCGGAGCCGGCCTGCGCGAGCGGCACTGGGCCGTGCAGAAAGAAGCCGGGCTGGACTTTGCCACGGTAGGCGACTTCGCTTTTTACGACCACGTGGCCAATCACATCCAGATGCTGGGTTGCGAGCCGGCGCGCTTTGGCTTCACCGGCCGGGAGCCTTCGCTCAGCCGCTACTTCGCCATGGCGCGCGGCGTGAATGCACACAGCGACCCTGCACACAGTGCCGACTGTGCGTGCGCGGATGGCAAGGCGGGCGGTGGCAGCTTCGCGCTGGAAATGACCAAATGGTTTGACACCAATTACCACTACCTGGTGCCTGAGTTCAATGCGGCCACGCAATTCAGCCTTGCTTCGGAGCGCCTGTTCGATGAAGTGACGCAGGCCCAGGGCGCTGGCCACCGGGTCAAGGCGGTGCTGCTCGGGCCACTGAGTTTTCTGTGGCTTGGCAAGGAAAAGACAGGCGGCGATGAGCCCGGCTTTGACCGCTTCAGCCTGCTCGACAAACTATTGCCGGTGTATGCGAAGATTCTCCGGCGGCTGAAGGCGCAAGGTGTGGAGTGGGTGCAGATGGACGAGCCCATCCTGGGCCTGGATTTGCCCGAGCGGTGGCGCTACGCCTTTGAGCGCAGCTATTCGCAGCTGGCCCGCAACGCACCCCAGCTGCTGCTGGCCACCTACTTTTCGCCGCTGGCCGACAACCTGAGGCTGGCCTGCCAGTTGCCGGTGGCGGGCTTGCATGTCGATGCGGTGCGTGCACCCGAGGAACTGGTGGGGGTGGCCGACTGGCTGCCTGCGCACAAGGTGCTGTCGGTGGGTATTGTGGACGGCCGCAACATCTGGCGCACAGACCCCGACATGGCGCTGGCGAAGCTGCGCGCGGTGACAGCCAGGCACCAGGGCGAACTCTGGATCGCACCCTCCTGCTCGCTGCTGCACGTGCCTTTCAGCCTTGCAGCCGAGAGCGCGCTGGATGYGGAATTGCGCTCTTGGTTAGCATTCGCGGTGGAAAAACTGGGCGAACTGCGCATGTTGCGCGCGGCGTTCACGGGAGAAGAGTCTCCGGTTGCCAGGGAGCTCGCTTCAGCCCGCGCGGCTGTTGCGGCGCGCCGGCGCAGCCCCCGTGTGCACCGGGCCGACGTGGCATTGCGTCTTGCACGCAGCGTTGCAGGCGACGATAGCCGCAGCTCACCTTTTCCGGTGCGCCAGGCCCTGCAGCGCGCCCGCCTTGCGCTGCCGCCGCTGCCCACCACCACCATCGGTTCCTTCCCGCAGACGCCGGAGATCCGCGCTGCGCGCGCAGCGTTCAAACGCGGCGAACTCGGCGCGGCGGGCTACCGTGAAAAGATGGAAGCCGAGATTGCGCTGGCGGTACGCAAGCAGGAGGCACTGGGCCTTGACGTCCTGGTGCATGGAGAAGCCGAGCGCAACGACATGGTCGAGTACTTCGGCGAGCAGCTTGACGGCTTTGCCTTCACGGCCAACGGCTGGGTGCAGTCCTACGGCTCGCGCTGCGTCAAGCCGCCGGTGATCTTCGGCGATGTGGCCAGGCCTGTACCCATGACGGTCGAATGGACGGCCCATGCGCAGAGCCTGACGAAGCTGCCGATGAAAGGCATGCTGACCGGCCCCGTCACCATCCTGCAATGGTCCTTTGTGCGCGACGACCAGCCGCGCAGCCTGACCTGCGAGCAGATCGCGTGGGCCATACGCGACGAGGTGGTGGACCTTGAGAGGGCCGGCATCGGCATCGTCCAGATCGACGAGCCGGCCATTCGCGAAGGATTGCCGCTGCGCCGTGCGAGCTGGGCCGCGTACCTGCGCGCCGCCACGCGGGCTTTTCGCATCAGTGCCTCGGGTGTGCGCGACGAGACGCAAATCCACACCCACATGTGCTACGCCGAATTCAACGACATCCTGCCGGAAATCGCCGCAATGGACGCCGACGTGATCACCATCGAGACCAGCCGCTCCGACATGGAACTGCTGCGCGGCTTTGGCGCCTTCAGGTATCCCAATGAAATCGGGCCGGGCGTGTATGACATCCATTCACCGCGCGTTCCGACCGTGGACGCCATGGTGCGCTTGCTGCGAAAGGCCGCCAGCGTGATCCCGGCGGAAAACCTCTGGATCAATCCCGACTGCGGGCTGAAAACGCGGGGCTGGCCGGAAACCGAAGCGGCGCTCGGCAACATGGTGCGGGCCGCGCAAGAAGTGCGCAAGGAGCTGGCGGCCTCCTGACGCGGTGCGCCGGACGCCGGGAGGAAGGGCGAGTCAGGTGCCGCGCTTGAGGAAATGCGGAATCTGCATGCCGTCAGGAGAGTCCACATTGCGCGACATGGCCGGCGCCGTGCTGACCTGCACAGGCCGGCCGACCGCGCGTGCGGTGCTTTGTGCGGACATGCGCGCGCCATGCACCAGGGATTCCTGTGCGGGCATGAGGCTGTTGGGAAGCGAGCTGCCCAGGCGCGTGGACGCGGCTTTGGCTGCGGGCGGTGGGTTGAGCAGCCGGGCACCCAGCGTTGCGGCGGTCGAAGGCAGGGGCGCGATCATCCGGACCGGGGCTTTGGCCGGCACTGTCGCGTGCCCCCTTTCGGGCGCGTCGTTGGCGGCTTGCGGCGGATACAACGTGGGACGCAGCCACTCCAGGATCGGTTGCCACTGCTGCAGGTCTTGCGTTGCGGCGCTGGCCGGCAGGTCAAATATCGTCATGCCGCGCTCCAGGCTGCGTACATACAGCTGGGTTTCGCGCAGGGCGCCCAGGAAAGGCATGCCAAGGCTCTCAGACCACGCCTGCAGCGTTTTTGCGGCGCTGGTGCGCCCGTCGATGCGCATGCCCACCGTGGCGAGCCGGCAGCGGCCGCTGGCCACGCGCGGCAACGCCATCAGCTCGGCGTGGCACTGCGCGGCCGATTCGCGGTCAAACATTGAATTGCATACCGGCATGACGATGACATCGGCAAACATCACCACGCGCGCCAGCTCAAAGCCGTGCATGCCGCCCGGCGTGTCAAGCACCACGTGCGTGATGCCGGTGGGCACACGCAGCATGTTTTTCTGATCGACGGCCCAGGGCGCGATGGCGGGCAGCGCGGGGTCCCGGCGCTTGAGCCAGCTTCGCGCCGACTGCTGGCGGTCTACGTCGCCCAGCATGACCGAGCTGCCATTGCGAGCGCACCAGGCGGCGATGTGCGCGGCCAGCGTGCTCTTGCCACTGCCTCCCTTGCGGTTGACGACTGCGATAACCGGCATGACTGCTCCAAAGACGGATCGATGGAACAGTTTGATACATAAATAACAAAAAGTCCAGTGACCCCAAGCGCCACGGGCGCACGCAGCTAGTGTTTTTGTAGCAAAACGGCCCGGCCGAGGGAGCGGACAGCCCCAGGTCGCGGGGCGCGAGAGGGCGGTTGCGGCAGGCTTAGCCGACCGTGACGGCGGCGCCGTCGCCCTTGGGTGCGATCACACCGATTTCATACACCTGCTCGCCGGCGTCACGCAGGGTTTTGGCTGTGGCTTGCGCATTGGCGGCGTCCACCACGACGACCATGCCGATGCCGTTGTTGAAGGTGCGGTTCATCTCGAAGTCGTCGATACCGGCGGTTTTTTGCAGCCAGGCGAACAGCTCGGTTTGCGGCCAGCTGCCCTTTTTGAGGTGGGCGGCCGTACCTTCGGGCAGCACGCGCGGAATGTTTTCCAGCAAGCCGCCGCCGGTGATGTGGGCCAGCGCCTTGATCGGGTGGGCAGCCAGCGCGGCCAGCACGTTCTTGACGTACAGGCGGGTAGGCTCCATCAGGGCCTGCTTGAAAGGCTTGCCGTCAAGCTTCGCCGGAGCCGCAGCGCCGGCGCGTTCAATGCACTTGCGCACCAGGCTGAAACCGTTGGAATGCACGCCGCTGCTGGCCAGGCCCAGCACCACATCGCCGGGCTTCACGTCCTTGCCGGTCAAAATTTTGGACTTTTCGACCGCACCCACGGCAAAGCCGGCCAGGTCGTATTCGCCCGCGGGGTACATGCCGGGCATCTCGGCGGTCTCGCCGCCGATCAGCGCGCAGCCGCTTAATTCACAGCCTTTGGCAATGCCGCCGACCACAGCCGCAGCCGTGTCCACATCCAGCTTGCCGCAGGCGAAGTAGTCCAGGAAGAACAGCGGCTCGGCGCCTTGTACCAGCACGTCATTGACACTCATGGCCACCAGGTCGATGCCCACGGTGTCGTGCATCTGCCATTCAAAGGCCAGCTTGAGCTTGGTGCCCACGCCGTCGGTGCCACTGACCAGCACGGGCTCCTTGTAGCGCTTGGGCACCTCAAACAGGGCGCCAAAACCGCCAATACCCGCCAAAACGCCTTCCCGCATGGTTTTTTTTGCCAGCGGCTTGATGCGTTCGACCAGCGCGTCACCTGCGTCGATGTCGACGCCTGCGTCTTTGTAGCTCAGGGGGGAAGTGGAGGAGGTGGTCATGTGTCGGCTTTGATGCAGTGGGAGGGCAGGCGGTCAGAAGGCGGATTTGCAGCCCGGAAGCGGCCTGCAAGCCCGATAGAATTCAGCCTGAGATTCTAAAGGCTGCCCATCAGGCACCTTTCGGGCCTTTCCAGGGACTTTTTCCAGGGTTCCTTCCGGCAAGCTCAACCCAAGGCTGTATGCAATTCACCACCACCCAAAAACGCGCCACCGCCTGGTGCGCCATCGCCGCGCTGGTCATCCTGGCGCTGTGGCTGCTGGGGCCGGTGCTGGCGCCCTTTGTCATTGCAGCCGTGCTGGCCTATGCGTTGACGCCGCTCGTGAACCGGCTGGACGACATGGGCAAGGGCCGCCTGCCGCGCGTGGTGGCGGTGGTGCTGGTGGAGTTCCTCTTCATCGTGGCGCTGTTCGGCCTCTTTTTGCTGATCGTGCCCATCATGGCCAAGGAGCTGCCCGTGCTGCGCGAGCAGGTGCCGTTGCTGGCCGACAGGCTCAACACCAGCCTGGCGCCGTGGCTGGCGCAGTTCGGCATCCATGTCGCGCTGGACGTGGGCAGCATCAAGGCCTTTGTACTCAAGTACCTCAATGCCAATTTTGAAGACCTGTTCGGCTCGCTGATGTCGTCACTCAAGCTGGGCGGCAGCGTGGCGCTGGCCATCATCGGCAATGCGGTGCTGATTCCCGTGGCGCTGTTTTACCTCCTGATGGACTGGGACAAATTTGTTGCCCGTGTGCTTGAACTGGTGCCGCCGCACCTGCGTGCGGGTTTTGACAGCTTCACTGACGAAGCCGACTCGGTGCTGGGCCAGTACCTGCGCGGCCAATTGCTGGTCATGCTGATCATGGCGGTGTTTTATGCGGTGGGGCTGGCGCTGTTCGGTCTGGATCTGGCCCTGCCCATCGGCGTTTTCACGGGCCTGGCGATGTTCATTCCTTACCTGGGCTTTGGCCTGGGCCTGATGCTGGCGGTGCTGGCCGGCCTRCTGGAGTTCGCTTCGCTCAAGGCGATCGTCATGGTTGCCGTGGTCTACGGCATTGGGCAACTGGTGGAAAGCCTGTACCTCACGCCGCGCCTGGTGGGCGAGCGCATTGGCCTGCACCCGCTGGCGGTGATCTTTGCCTTGCTGGCTTTCGGCCAGATGTTCGGCTTTGTCGGTGTGCTGGTGGCGCTGCCGGCCAGTGCGGTGCTGCTGGTGGGCATACGCCGCATTAAAGCCAGCTATATGGCCAGCCGGCTTTACAACAAGGCCGGCTAAGGCTGAACAGGGTCAGGATGAACGCATGGCGGGCATGAAACAGATTGCGCTGGACATCGGGCTGGCTTCCGCCCCGTCGTTCGCCAATTTTTTTGGCGGGCCGAACGAAGCCGCGCTCAAACATCTGGAGCTGTGGGCCGGCAACACGCTGCGCTCACCGGTGCCCACCTACCTCTGGGGTGAAGCCGCCAGCGGCAAAACCCATTTGCTCAAGGCCGTGCGCGAAACGCTGCGCGAGCAGGGCGCGGCCAGCGGCTGGATGGACGCCTCCATGCTGGAGCCGCCCGAGTTCAACGAATCCTGGGCGGCCGTCATCCTGGACGACTGCCATCTCTACACCGCGGTGCAGCAGCAGGCCGCCTTCAACTGGTTTGTGAACGCGCTCAGCGCACCGGACGGCCGCCCGCGCTGGGTGCTGGCCGCCGGCCAGATGCCGCCGGCCGACCTGGCGCTGCGCGAAGACCTGCGTACCCGCCTCGGCTGGGGCCATGTGTTTGCCCTGCAGGCCTTGACCGAAACCGAGCGGCGCGCCGTGTTGCGGCGCGAGGCCGATGCGCGTGGCGTGTTTTTGAGCGACGAGGCGATGGACTTCATGCTGACCCGCTTTTCGCGTGACCTGGGCAGCCTGATGCAACTGCTGGACCAACTGGATGCCTATGCCTTGCAAACGAAACGCGCCATCACCATCCCCCTGATCAAGTCGATGCTGGAGAGTGAATAAGTGACTGCCGTGACTGCGACTGCCAAATGACTGTTCCCCGCAAGATTGCTCTTTTTGACCTCGATCACACGCTGATCCCCATCGATTCCGACTACGAATGGGGAGAATTCACCATCGCGCTGGGCTGGTGCGACAGCACCGAGTTCAAGCGCCGCAACAACGAGTTTTTTGAGCACTACCGCGCCGGCACGCTCGACATCCACGAATACGTGCGCTTTGCCACGGAAGCCATCCGCAAGCAGGGCGCTATCAATTCAGGAGCTGGTCACGCACATTTTATGCGGGACGTGGTGCAAAAAGCCATTACAAAACAGGCCTTGGAGCTGGTAGGTAGCCACCGCGCCGCGGGCGATGAATTGGTCATCGTCACCGCCACCAACGAGTTCGTGACGCGCCCCATTGCCGACGCTTTCGGCGTGAAAGAGCTGATCGCCGTCGAGCTGGAGCGCGACGCCCAGGGCTGGCTGACCGGCGAGATTAAGGGCGTGCCCTCGGCCCGCGAGGGCAAGGTCACCCGCGTGGAACAATGGCTGGCGGCCCGGAACCTGGGCTGGAGCGACGTGGAAACCACGTTCTACACCGACTCCATGAACGATATTGCTCTGCTGGAGAAGGCCACCCACCCCGTCGCGACCAACCCGGACGAGCGCCTGCGGGCGCTGGCGACAGAGCGCGGATGGCGCATACTTGACCTGTTTCACTAGTTTTCCATGATCAAAAAATTTATCGACAAGCTGTTTGGCAAATCAGACAGCACGGATCCCGGCGCCAAGCGGGTCAAAAAATCACCTTTCGGCCAGCGCCAGGATGTCACCGTCAAGGAACACGGCATAGATGTCTCCCTGGTGGACGACCGCGCCATGGACGTGGTGCGCACCCTCAAAGACGCCGGTTACGAGGCCTATATCGTGGGCGGCGCGGTGCGCGACCTGCTGGTCGGCCTGCGCCCCAAGGATTTCGACGTTGCTACCGACGCCACGCCCGAGCAGGTCAAGTCGCTGTTTCGCCGTGCCTTCATCATCGGCCGGCGCTTTCGCATTGTGCACGTTATTTATGGCCGCGGGCGTGAGCACGAAGTGATCGAGGTCTCGACCTTCCGCGCGCATCTCGACAGCAGCCTGGCCGAGCAGGTCGGTGGCAACGAGCGCACCAGCAAGAGCGAACTCGCCGGCATGAAGCATGCGGTCGATGCCTCCGGCCGGGTGCTGCGCGACAACGTCTGGGGCCCGATCGAGCAAGACGCCGCCCGCCGCGACTTCACCATCAACGCGATGTACTACGACCCCGAAACACAGGTCGTGGTCGACTATCACAACGGCATCAGGGACGCGAAGAAAAAGATCATCCGCATGATCGGCAACCCGGCCGTGCGTTACCGCGAAGATCCGGTTCGCATCATCCGCGCCGTGCGTTTTGCCGCCAAGCTCAGCGCGCTGGGCTTCAAGTTTGAAGACAAGACCGTTGCCCCGCTACGCGAGATGAAGGGCTTACTGGCCGACGTGCCGCAGTCGCGTCTTTTTGACGAAATGCTCAAGCTGCTGCAGACCGGCCATTCGCTGGCCAGCATCGCGCAGCTCAAGTTCTTGGGCCTGGGCACCGGCATTTATCCGCTGCTTGATGTGGTGGTGGAAAACGCCGACGAGCCCTTCCTGAAGCTGGCCCTGCAAGACACCGACCGACGCGTCGGCGAAGGCAAGCCCGTGGCGCCCAGCTTCTTGCTGTCGTGTGTACTGTGGTTTGATGTACGCGAGGGCTGGGAGCGGCGCAAAAAGCGCGGCGAGCCCCTCATGCCCGCGCTGCAGGATGCGATTGACGATGCCTTCAACGCCAAGATCGGCGATGTCTCGGGCCGCGGCAAGCTGGGCACCGACATGCGCGAGATCTGGACCATGCAGCCCCGCTTTGAAAAACGCACGGGCAGCGCACCGTATTCGCTGCTGGACCAGCCCCGCTTTCGCGCCGGCTTTGATTTCCTGCGCCTGCGCGCGCAGACCGGCGAGATCGAAATGGAGCTCGCCGAGTGGTGGGAGAAATTCAGCACCGCCTACGACGACGAACGCCACGCCATGATTGAAGAGGCGCGTCAGGCGCAGCAGAACAAGCCGCAGGCGCCTCGGGTTCGCGTCAAACGTGTTGATGCCGAGCCTGGTTTGGGCCAGACAAGCCATGCCGAACGCACCGTGCCCGATGCGGCGGATGCGTCTGGCCAGCCGGGCGATGCCGCACCGGCCAAAAAACGCCGCCGCCGCCGCAAGCCGGCCAATCGCGGTGGTGCAGATGGGGCAGGCAGTGCCGAAGGCGCGGGCGGCGAGGCTTCTTCGCCTTCATCGGATAACGCGTCAAATTCCTGAGGCTCAGGTGGTCAGYGCCTACGTTGCCCTGGGCGCCAACCTCGGCGATGCTGCGGCGGCACTGCGGCAAGCCGTTCAGGCGATAGGCCGGTTGCCGCTCACGCAGGTCCGCCAATCTTCCAGTCTCTATAAAACAGCGCCGCTGGATACCGACGCGGGCGAGGAATCTGCGGCCCCTGGTAACGACTACCTCAACGCCGTCGTCGAACTCGAAACCGGGTTGACCGCTCCCGCCTTGTTGGATCACCTGCAACAGATCGAACAGCAGGCAGGCCGCGAAAGGCCGTACCGCAACGCACCGCGAACGCTGGACCTGGACTTGTTGCTCTACGGCAGCGCACGCATCGAATCAGAACATCTCACGGTGCCGCACCCGCGCATGATGCAGCGGGCTTTTGTGCTGGTGCCACTGGCGGAGATTGCGCCGGGTTTGGTCAGTGCGGAGCAGTTGGCGGCGGTGGCGCATCAGCCCATTGAGCTGCGGGGTACGCAACCGGTGTAGAGCGTAAGTGCCATTTGTATCAATGGCTTAGGTAGACCAAATAATGTCTACGGTAGTTAGAACGGTCACGATGGCAAGTTGTGCCCTCGGCGCGCTAAGCAAGTGGGCGGTCGGCAATTGCTCTCATAGTGCTCCGTCAACTTCCAGTAGTCATTGAAAAGGAACTCCAAGGTTCTGACAGCCTCCCCTAATTCCTCTAGCTTAATTGACATAGGGGGAATCTGTTTGGCTTGCTCCATCTCCCAGTTAAGGGCGATGAATTCGATCTTCGGTTCAATAGCAGATCTACTTGGGTAAACAGCCCAACGCCCATGGACGAAATCGTTACGAAGGGCCTTCACAGTTCTCGCGTGTTCGAACCATCGAGAAAAGTCGCGCATTGCGTCTTCATCCTCGTGGCAGTAAAGTTTCATCACTAGCGGTTCGAGTGCGTCCAGTCGTATGGCAAATGGCATGCGAGCGTTTAGCAGATGTTCTACTTTTTCCCCGCAATATGGTCCCATCCATTTGAGCTGGAGACCGATGTTGAAGTCGAAGCGTCCGAAGGCGTGAACTAGTCTTCCTAACAAGATGTGGAGGCGGTCTTCGGTGGTCGGTGCCGACGGGGCAATTTCGTCACGTTTCATTTTTTCTCCATGGAAGACGATGGATGACTGACGGTCTCTAGGGCGCCAGCCGCTCACGCAACCACCCCGCATCACCCTGCAGCGTATACCGCAGCCGGTCATGCAGCCGGCTTTTMCGYCCYTGCCAGAACTGCCAGTTGTCGGGCTTSAGGCGGTAGCCGCCCCAGTGCGRCGGGCGKGGSGGCTGCAGCAAAAATTTMGCRCCRTATTTGGCYGCATTGGYCACCAGCACGCTGCGCCCTGAAATCACCTCACTTTGCGGGCTGGCCCAGGCGCCTATGCGCGAATCCAGCGGGCGGGTGCTGAAGTAAGCGTCGCTTTCTTCAGCAGAGACTTTTTCGACCACGCCTTCAATGCGCACCACGCGCTCGAGCTCTATCCAGTGAAATTGCAACGCCGCATAGGGGTTGCCCGCCAGTTCTTGTCCCTTGCGGCTGTCGTAGTTGGTAAACCAGGTGATGCCGTGCTCGTCATAGCCCTTGATCAGTACGATGCGGGTGGAGGGGCGCAGGTTGCTGGCCACGGTGGCCAGCGTCATGGCGTTGGGTTCGGGCACTTCGGCGGCGATGGCTTCTTTCAGCCACTGGTCGAATTGCTGGAGTGGGTCTGCGGCTGATGCGTCTTCGTTGAGTTCGGCGCGTTCATAGCTTTTGCGCAGGTCGGCAATGGAGAGGGTGGGCTGGCTCATGGCTCTGATTGTGCCCGCAGAGGCCATGTCCTTGCCTGCGGTAGACCTCGGTAGAGGGCGGGCTTGATACCGAATTAATATTCGTTTATATTCACACCCTTCCATGAAGCCCAAAGACGATGAAAAGCAGCGCGCTATTGCCGAGGCCACCTTCAACCTGGTGGCCCAGACCGGTCTGAGCGGCCTGACCATGGCCGACATTGCCCGCACGGCCGGCATCGCCACCAGCACGCTGTACGTCTATTACCCGTCCAAGGACGAGCTGATCAGCCAGCTCTATGAAGAAGCCAAAACCGCGACCATGCTGCGCCTGATGGATGGTGTCGTACCCGGGACCCCCCTGCGCAGCCGTGTGCGCCGCCTCTGGGGCAACCTGCTGCGGCACCGGCTGGAGCGTTATGCCGAGGTCGTGTTCCAGGAGCAGTACTACAACTCTCCCTGGTTCACGCAGGGAAACCGCGAGTTGTCGACCCGGCTGGCGGCGAGCTTCTTTGCATTGATCGAGGAGGGCCAGAAGCAGGAGATTTTCAAGCCTGTGCCCTTGCCGTTGTTAACGGCTACCCTGGTGGGCTCGGTGCGGGAAACCGCCAACCTGATACGCACCCAGGTGCTGCCCGATGACGAGGCGGTGCATCAGGCGGCTTTTACGCTGTGCTGGGACGCCATCAAGGCCTGAATCTTTGAAACGCCTCTGAAAGGCAATACCCCTCATTTCTGCATGCCCAAGTTTTTACGGATAAAACCCTGATTTAAGCGAATATAAATTCGACAAGTAGCGCTCCCTTTTTCTCCCTTTTGATTTCCCCCTAACAAAAACCGCAAGGAGTTCCACGATGCCCACCCTCAACATCAACGGCAAGGACGTATCCGTCAACGCCGACCAATCCACCCCCATCCTCTGGGCCTTGCGTGACACGCTGGGCATGACAGGCACGAAGTTCGGCTGCGGCGCGGCGCTGTGCGGCGCGTGTACCGTGCATCTCAACGGCGCGGCCATACGCTCGTGCATCACGCCGATTTCTGCCGCTGCCGGCCAGAAGATCACCACCATCGAAGCCGTGGCCACCGACCGCGTCGGCAAAGCCGTGCAGGACGCCTGGGTCAAACATGACGTGGCGCAGTGCGGCTATTGCCAAAGCGGCCAGGTGATGAGCGCCACCGCCTTGCTCAAGTCCAACGCCAAACCGAGCGATGCCGACATCGACGGCGCCATGGCCGGCAATATCTGCCGCTGCGGCACCTATGTGCGCGTTCGCGCTGCCATCAAAGACGCCGCCCAGGCACTGGCTTAACTGGTTTAAAGAAGGAGAACACCATGTATTCCAACGCCTCAGACACCTTCGACATCGCCGCTCAACTGCCAAAGGGCCTTCAAGCCCTGATGCATAAAGCGCAAGCAGCTACCAAAACCATAGCAGATGCTGAACTGCCTCGCCGCAGTTTCCTCAAGGTTGCAACCGCCGGTGGCTTTGCACTCGGCGCTTTTCCGATGCTGACGCAAGCGCAAACCATGGCCACAGCGGGTGCACCGGCTGCGTCCAGCCTCAAGCCGACCCAGCAGCCCTCGGCCTTTGTGCGCATTGACAAGGACGGCACGGTGACAGTCACGATCAACCGGCTCGATTTCGGGCAGGGCGTGCAAACCGGCCTGCCCATGATCCTCGCCGAAGAACTCGACGCGGACTGGAGCCTTGTGAAGAGCCAGCATGGCAACGCTGACCCGGCTTATGTGGATCCGGCTTTCGGCATGCACCTCACGGGCGGCTCGGGCTCGATCAAAAACTCCTACACGCAGTACCGCGAGCTCGGCGCGCGCACCCGCGCCATGCTGGTCTCGGCCGCCGCGCAGCAATGGGGCGTTGATGCAAGCAGCCTGCGCACCCAGCAAGGCGTGGTGATTGGCCCCGGCGGCAAGCGCCTGACGTACGGCGAGCTGGCCGAAGCGGCCATGAAGCTGCCGGTGCCGGAGGCCGTCACGCTCAAGGACCCGAAACAGTTCCGCATCATCGGCAAGCCCACGGGCCGGCTCGACGCGCGGGCCAAATCCACCGGCGGGCAAAGCTACGGCATCGACGTGCGCCTGCCCGGCATGCTGACGGCAGTGGTGGCGCACCCGCCGGTGTTTGCCGGCAAGCTCAAGTCACTGGATGACACCGCGGCCAAAGCCGTTCCCGGCGTGAAGGCCGTGCTGCGCGTGCCGCTGGACCGCGGCGGCGAGGGTGTGGCCGTGGTGGCCGAGGGCTACTGGGCCGCCAAGCAGGGCCGCGATGCGCTCAAGGTCGAGTGGGACACCAGTGGCGTCGAGAAGGTCGACAGCGTGCAGCAACTGGCCAGCTATCGCGCGCTGGCGCAGAAAACCGGTGCGCTCAAATACAAGGACGACATCAGCAAGCTGGCGTCGGCGCCCAAAAAGATCAGCGCCGAGTTTGTCTTCCCCTATCTGGCCCATGCGCCCATGGAGCCGCTCAATTGCACGGTGCAGCTGAGCGGGCAGGGCGCTCAGGCCAAAGCCGAACTCTGGCTGGGCACGCAGATGCCGGGCCTGGACACGATGGCCGCTTCCAAGGCTCTGGGCGTGGCGCCGCAAAACATCAAGATGAACGTGCAGATGGCGGGTGGCGGTTTTGGCCGGCGCGCGATTGCCACCAGTGATTACGTGGTGGAGGCTTGCAATGTGGCGAAGGCGGCGCGCGGCGCAGGATTGACGGCTGCAGTGCGTACGCTGTGGAGCCGCGAGGACGACATCAAGGGTGGCTACTACCGTCCCATGCATGTGCATCGCGCCGAGATCGGTTTTAACGACAAGGGCGATATCCTGGGTTGGGACCACGTCATCGTCGGCCAGTCCATCGTCGGCGGGACGCCGTTTGAAGCCTTTATGGTCAAGGACGGCGTGGATGGCACCATGGTTGAGGGCATGAAAGAGCCTTACGACATCCCGATGCGGTTGTCCGTACATCACCCCAAGCTCAATGTGCCGGTGCTCTGGTGGCGCAGCGTGGGCTCTACCCACACGGCGTACGTCATGGAAACATTGATTGACGAAGTCGCGCGCAGCAGCGGGCAAGACCCTGTGGCCTGGCGCATGAAGCAGTTTGGCGGCAAGCACCCGCGCCATGCGGCCGCGCTGCAGCTGGCGGTCGACAAATCCGGTTATGGCAAACGCACTTTGCCCGCCGGGCGCGCCTGGGGCGTGGCGGTGCATGAGTCGTTCAACACCGTGGTGGCTTATGTGGTTGAGGCATCCGTCAAGGACAACGTACCGGTGCTGCACGGCATTACCGCAGGCGTGCATTGCAACCTCGCCATCAACCCGACCAGCGTTGAAGCGCAGGTGCAGGGTGCCGCGCTGATGGGTTTGTCGATGTGCCTGCCGGGTGCAGCCATCACGCTCAAGGACGGTGTGGTCGAGCAAAGCAACTTCGGTGACTTCCCGGTGCCGCGCATCACCGACATGCCGACGGTTGCCGTCTTCATCGTGCCCAGCGCCGATGCGCCCACGGGCCTGGGCGAGCCCGGCTTGCCGCCACTGGCACCGGCATTCGCCAATGCCATTGCGAAGCTCACCGGTAAACCGGCGCCGCGCGAGCTGCCTTTCAAGCTGGCGTGATGGCAGGCGGCAAGCCCACGGTGCTGGTGCTGGCCTCAGGCCGGGGTGAGCGCTTTGCCGCGTCGGGCGGCGRCACGCACAAGCTGCAGGCGCTGCTGGCCGGCAAGCCGGTGCTGCAGCACACGCTGGACGCCGTGGCTGCCAGCGGCTTACCCTGGCACCTGGAAGATGCCGGCCACCCTGGCATGGGCGACTGCATCGCGGCCGCCGTGCGGGCCACGCCCGAAGCTGCGGGCTGGTTGATTTTGCCGGGTGATTTGCCGCTGGTGCAGGGCACCACGTTGCAGGCGGTGGCCGACGCGCTGGCGCAGCACGCGGTGGTGGTGCCGGTGTTCAGAGGCACGCGCGGCCACCCGGTCGGGTTTTCGGCCGCGTGCCGCGATGCGTTGCTGGATTTAAAGGGAAATCAGGGTGCGGCGCCCGTTGTACGGGCGCAAGCAGCTATCAATTCTGTAGCATTCATTGACGTGACCGATGAAGGCACAGTCACCGACATCGACACGCTGGACGACCTGCGGCGTGCGGAAGAGTTGCTCGCCGCTCGCTGATTGCGGGAGGCGTGGGGGTCCATTCAAGCCTGAGCCGCGGAACCGGCTTTGCCGGGCCGCAGGCGGAGCACCCCCTGAGGGGGCAGAGAGCTACGCGAAGCGAGCGAACGTGGGGGCTAGCTTTTTATGACTGCGCAGGCCAGCCGCGGGCCGGAGTTGCCGGTGGGCTGGGTCTTGTAGTCGTCGGGGTCACGGTGAACGATCAGGCCCTTGCCGACGATGTCGGTCGTGCCGCTGCCGACTGAGAGGGTCTTTGATTCAAAGCTGAATTTCGCGACGCCGCTGGCATCGGCTTTCAGGCTGGGCAGGTCGCCTGTGTGGTGGGCCATGTCGGCATGGCTGCCGTGCTGCTGGCCGGTGGGGTTGAAGTGCCCGCCTGCACTCATGCCGTCGCCGCTGGAGCAGTCACCTTTTTCATGCACATGAAAACCGTGCTCGGCATTGGGCTTGAGGCCGCGTATCTCGCCCGAAACCAGTACCTTGTCCCCGCTCTGCACGAAGCTGACGGTGCCGCTGGCGGTGTTGCCGGTGGTGCTTTGCAATTGGG
Organism: Polaromonas sp. P3_C2; assembly: GCF_056402675.1. Taxonomy (NCBI): domain Bacteria; kingdom Pseudomonadati; phylum Pseudomonadota; class Betaproteobacteria; order Burkholderiales; family Comamonadaceae; genus Polaromonas; species Polaromonas sp. P3_C2. The sequence goes on from NZ_JBFUGX010000010.1 coordinate 17,559, forward strand.
CCACGGCGCGCGGGCCACTCATGGATGAGGCGCAAGCGGCCAGTACAAAGGCGGCGGCAAGGGCGGTGGCAAGCGGTGCCAGGTGGTATTTCATGATGCAGGTCTCCTGATGGTTGATTCAGTGGCTGACTGTAGGGCGCCTTGCCCCTGCTGACAAGGCCGGGGCCTCCGCTGTCTGGGCCTATTTGGCCAGCTCCAGCAGCTTGCCCAGTGCGTGGTCGTGAATTCCCAGGGTTTTAAGTTTGTCGTAGGTGAGTTGCGCATATTCGCGCGTGGTGCCGTAGCGCCCGCACGAGTCCGAAAAGATCTGCCGGTAAACGTCTTCGCTGAGCACGCCCGTATGGTTGGGGCTGCGCTTGGACAAGGTGAAGGCCAGCGCCCGCACATTGCCCCCTGCAGTTTGGCAACGCAGCCACTTGGGGTCGTACACGCCGTTGGGCATTTCGCGTTCCCACAGCGCGGGCAGGGCGCCGRCAACCTGCGCCTGCGGTATCCGAAACACCATCCCCTTGCAGCTGCCGCCGTGCAGGAGGCCAAACACCAGGCCCGGGCATTCCGGCGTGCCGCGGTTCAGGCGGCTCCACATCTTCAGGGCGCGGTGGTAGCCGTGGATGGTCGCAAAACGTTCCTCGGCATGTTCAAACTCCGGACGCCAGATGAGCGAGGCATAGGCGAAGATCCAGAGATCGCTTTTACCGCCCCATTCGCGGATGACGGTCTCAAGCATGTGGTCCGGGTTGCGGGAAACGCTGATGCCTGGGCTGGCGGCTTGTTTGGCTGAATTTTCCACAGCCGCACTTTACAATGCGCTGAGTTTTTGTGACGGATTTAGTGACGGGAGTGGGCAATGTTTTCTCAGGACGATGAAGGCCAGCAAGGCTTGGTGTTGGCGGTCGTTCTCGGCCTCGTGGCCTTCGTGATCGCGCTGGTGGTGGGGCTCTGCGTGCATCGGCTCGGCCGGTCGCCTTCCGCCGCTGTTGTGCCTGCCCAAATATCCCTGCCCGTGCCCCCCGTGCCAGAGGTGGCGCCGACGCCTGCCCTGCCAGCCAGCACCGTGGACCATACCGCGAACATTGCCGGCCGGGCTTCGCAGGCTGCAGCCGACGCCGCCAGCGTGAAGGTGGAGCAAGGCGCGGTGCGGTTTTATTTTGCCTCGGGCGATGCAGACCTTGCGGACGGTGCGGGTACTGCCCTGGGCGAAGTGGTCAAGGCCGCCAAGGCTGGCCGCACGCTGGTGATCACCGGTTTTCACGATGCCACAGGGGACGCCCAGAAAAATGCAGCGCTTGCCCGGCATCGCGCCCTTGCCGTGCGCGAGGCACTGAAGCAGGCCGGTGTTTCCGATCGCCAGATTGTGCTGAAAAAACCCGAGCAGCTTGTAGGCGGCGGCAGCGACGCCGAAGCGCGGCGTGTGGAAATTACCCTGCAGTAAAGCCGCACCCGCGGGTTGTTTCAGAACTTTGCAGAACAGCTTTTGCCGCTGCGTTTCGTAACCACCTGGTAACCATGCGGCGGTAAACAGGCCGGTAACCCGTTACCATAGAGTCAGTAATAAAGTTACATACCCAGTGACTTGACCATGACCGGAGTTACAACATGGCCCTTCACCCCGCAGTTTTAAAAATCACCGCCCGCATCGCAGAGCGCAGCCTTCCCACGCRCAGCGCCTACCTTGCACACCTGCGCGCTGCCGCCAGCCGCGAACCCGGCCTGGACCGCATGGGTTGCGCCAATGTGGCGCATGCTTTTGCTGGCATGCCGTTGGACGACCGCTTCAAGGTGGTGACCGAGCGTAAGCCCAACATCGGCATCGTCACCGCCTACAACGACATGTTGTCGGCGCACACCCCGCTTCAGGCCTACCCGGCTTTCATCAAGGACGAGGCCCGCAAGCTGGGCGCCACGGCGCAGGTGGCTGGCGGCGTGCCCGCCATGTGCGACGGCGTGACGCAAGGCACCAGCGGCATGGAGCTCAGCCTCTTCAGCCGCGATGTGATCGCCATGGCGACCGCCGTGGCGCTGTCGCACGACATGTTCGACGCGGCGCTGATGCTGGGCGTCTGCGACAAGATCGTGCCGGGCTTGCTAATAGGCGCGCTGCAGTTCGGCCACCTGCCCACGGTGTTTGTGCCGGCCGGGCCCATGACATCGGGCATTCCCAACAAGGAAAAAGCCCATGTGCGTGAGCAGGCCGCGCAAGGCCTGGTCGGCCGTGACGCCCTGCTTGATTCCGAATTCAAGTCCTATCACAGCCCCGGCACCTGCACCTTCTACGGCACCGCCAACAGCAACCAGCTGCTGCTTGAAGCCATGGGCCTGCACGTGCCGGGCACCGCGTTTGTGAACCCCGGCAACGCACTGCGTGAGGAGCTCACGCGCGAGGCGGCACGCACCGTGCTTGGCATCGTCAAGGCGAAGCGCTTTGCGCCCATCGGCCAGATCGTCGATGAAAAAGCCATTGTCAATGCCATGGTGGCCCTGCTCGCCACCGGGGGCTCCACCAATCACCTGATCCATTGG
>NZ_JBFUGX010000011.1:0-19397 GCF_056402675.1 Polaromonas sp. P3_C2
GACGAGCAGCGCGCGGCCATGCAGGCGAGCGACAAGGGTGAAGTCACCGTGCCGGTCATCGTGACCGATGAAGCCGGTATCAACCCGGTCGAATGCGAATTTGTCTGGGCCTGGATTCCCTCCGGCCCACGGAAAAGTTAACTGAGAAATTGAAGGAAACCATCATGGCCAAACAAGTCCAGGAAGCCTACATCGTCGCCGCCACCCGCACGCCCATCGGGCGCTCGGGCCGCGGCTATTTCCGCAACATGCGGCCCGACGACCTGCTGGTCAAGGCGCTGCAGGCGGCGCTGGCGCAAGTGCCTTCGCTGGATCCGAAGGCGATTGAAGACATCATCTGCGGCTGCGCTATCCCGGAAGGCCCGCAAGGCCTGAACGTGGCACGCATTGGCGCGGTGCTGGCGGGCCTGCCCACCAGCGTGGGCGGCATCACCGTCAACCGTTTTTGCGCCTCCGGCCTGTCGGCCATCCAGATGGCGGCCGACCGCATCCGCGTGGGCGAAGCCGACGTGATGATCGCCGCCGGCACCGAGAGTATGAGCATGGTGCCCATGTCGGGCAACTCGCCCTCGCTCTCGCCCAGTATGTTCATGAACGACGAGAACGTCGGCATCGCCTATGGCATGGGCCTGACGGCCGAGAAGGTCGCCCAGCAATGGAAAGTCTCGCGCGAAGCGCAGGACCAGTTCGCACTCGAGTCGCACCTCAAGGCCATCAAGGCGCAGCAGGCTGGCGAATTCGCCAACGAGATCACGCCCGTCGAAGTGACCGACCGCACCGCCAACCTGGAAACCGGTGAAGTCGTCGCCAAGACCCGCACGGTGAGCCTGGACGAAGGCCCGCGCCCCGACACCTCGCTCGAAGGCCTGGCCAAACTCAAGACGGTGTTTGCCGCGCGCGGCTCGGTCACCGCCGGCAACAGTTCGCAAACGTCGGACGGCGCGGGTGCGCTGGTGCTGGCCAGCGAAAAGGCGGTCAAGGACTTCGGCCTGAAGCCGCTGGCCCGCTTTGTGAGCTACGCCGCCAAGGGTGTGCCGCCCGAGATCATGGGCATAGGCCCCATCGAAGCCATTCCTGCCGCCTTGCGCTACGCCGGCCTCAAGCAGGAAGACATCGACTGGTTCGAACTGAATGAAGCTTTTGCTGCGCAGTCGCTGGCCGTCATCAACACGCTCAAGCTCGATGCCAGCAAGGTCAACCGCATGGGCGGCGCGATCGCGCTGGGCCATCCCCTGGGCGCGACCGGTGCGATCCGCGCCGCGACGGTGATCCATGCGTTGCATCGCCACCAGCTCAAGTACGGCATGGTCACGATGTGCGTGGGGATGGGTCAGGGCGCTGCGGGTATTTTCGAGCGCGTGTAAGGCCGTCGGCGGCGGCCCCACTGTCGCGCTTGCGGCAGCGGTTATGGCAGCTGCGGGGCAGACTGGGCTTTTCCTGACTGGAGACAGAAGATGGAGCGAATCACGGTTCTGACCCAGGACTCCTGGGCGCTGGCAGCGACGGTGTTTGCAGCGGATCTCGCGGGAGGCGAGGCCCGCGGCGGTGTACTGCTGGCCGGTGCAATGGCCACGCCCCAGCAACATTACGAGCCCTTCGCCCGCTGGCTGGCCACGCAAGGCTTTACCGTGCTAACACTCGATTACCGCGGCACTTTTGCCTCCGGCGGTGAGCGCGTGGCGTCCACCGATGCCACCTTCGACACCTGGGGACAGCAGGACGTGAGCGCCGCTGCCCGGTTCCTGCGGCAACGTGTGCCGGACCTTCCGCTTTACTACCTGGGGCACAGCCTGGGCGGGCAATTGTTTGCCAGCTCCGAAACTACGCACTTCTTTCAGCGTGCCGTGCTGGTTGCCAGTGGCAGCGGTTACTGGCCGCGCCTGCGCAAAGCGGTGCCGCGTTGGGGCCTGTTTGCCGCCACGCAGATCTGGGCGCCCTTGCTGGTACCGTTGTTCGGTTATTTCCCGGGCCGGAAACTGCGCAAGGTTGGCAACATTCCCGCAGGTGTGATGCGGCAATGGACGCGCTGGTGCCGCCATCCGGACTACCTGGCGCGTGATGCCCATCAGCGTGAACGTTTTGAACGCGTGCAGACGCCCATCACCTACTTCAACTCAAGCGATGACGAGGTCTTTTCACAGTGGTCGTCAGACCGGTTTGTGGCCTTGTTCGGTGCGCGACGTGAACCGGTGCAATGCATGACCCTTGACCCGGGAAATCTGGGTGTCAGGCATATAGGCCACTTCGGCTACTTTCGCGACAAGCTGCGTGCCAGCTTCTGGCCCCAACTGGTGCAACACCTTCACGCGTGATGCGCGTGCCCGAGTTCAGTTCATCCATTTCCAGGAGCATGTGATGCAGATGCAGATCCTCAGTTCAGGCACGGCGCAACTGTCCACTCGCGTTTATGCGCCTTCTTCGCCTGCGCGTGCCAGCGTGGTCATCGGTGGCGCCATGGGGGTGCGGCAAGACTATTACGCACCGTTTGCGCAGTGGCTTTCTTCCCAGGGCTTTTGCGTCACCACTTTTGACTACCGGGGTTCGGGCGAGTCCTTGCCCAACACCGCCAGCGGCAGCCTGCGTGGTTTCAAGGCCGACCTGCTCGACTGGGCCGCCGACTATGAGGCTGTGGTGGATGCCGCCAAGGCAGCCTTGCCGGATGCACCGCTTTACCTGCTGGGTCACAGCCTAGGCGCGCAGCTGCCGGGTTTCCTGAAGAATCAGGACAAGATCGATGGCCTCGTCAGCATCGCGGCAGGAAGCGGGTACTGGCGCGACAACGCACCGCAGCTCAGGCGCCTGATTTTGTACTTCTGGTATGTGCTGGTGCCATTGGCCACGCGCCTTTGTGGTTATTTCCCCGGGCGCAGGTTAAAGAAAGTTGGCGACCTGCCAGCCGGCGTGATGCTGCAGTGGCGCAAGTGGTGCCTGGATCCGCACTACAGCGTGGGGGCCGAGGGAGAAAGCGCGCGGCTGAGTTATGGGCGGGTCAGTTTTCCGGTGACCGCGCTGTCCATGACAGATGACGAGCTGATGACCTGGCGCGGCACGCAAAACCTCATCAACCTGTACAGCAATGCACCGCGCAGCTTTGAACGCATCGCGCCGGCAGATCTCAAGGTCAGGCGCATCGGGCATTTTGGCTTCTTCCGGGAACAGTTCAACCAGACCTTGTGGCCCCGTGCCCAGCAGATCATCGACGGCATGACCGGTGCCGCCAAAGCCCCGGTTTGAACCGGAAAGCTCCATCACACCTGCCGACATGACAAGCACGCATTCTTTTGACGACGCGCTCAGGCTGGAAGCCGCCGGCAGCGACAGGCCCCACACCTGGCYGGGTCACAGCAGCCCCGCATACTGGAACATGGTGGGGCCGTTCGGCGGAACCACAGCGGCCACAGCCTTGCGTGCCATCCTGTTGCACCCGGCCCTGCTGGGCGAGCCGGTGGCGCTGACTGTGAACTACGCAGCGGCCATGGCAGAAGGCCCGTTCACCGTCACGGCCAGGCCGGCTCGCACCAACCGTTCCACCCAGCATTGGCTGGTGGAGTTGTCGCAGGACGGCGATGCCGGAGGCGCTGTGATGACCGCCACAGCCGTTACGGCTGCGCGCCGCGAGACCTGGAGTGCCAACGACACACCCATGCCCGCGGTCACGCTGGCCGACGCTTCAGGCAGGCTGCGGTTTTCGACCTCCGCATGGACGAATCGCTACGACATGCGGCCGGTGCGCGGCGCCATACCGCAGGTTTGGGACGGCAGCGGCGTAGACAGCCTCACGCAGCTGTGGGTGCGCGACGACCCGCCGCGGCCGCTCGACTTCCCGGCACTGGCGGCCATGTCAGACGTGTTCTATCCGCGGGTCTGGCTGCGCCGTGCCACGCGTGTACCCGCCGGTACGGTGTCGATCACCACGTACTTCCACGCCGACGGCCGGCAATTGGCTGAATGCGGTGAAGGCTATTTGCTGGGGCAAGCCAGGGCCCAGGCCTTTCGCAATGGTTTCTTTGACCAGACCGCGCAGCTGTGGAGCGAAGCGGGCGTACTGCTGGCTACCAGTACGCAGGTTGTTTATTACAAAGAATAGGCCCGCGGGGGCAGCATGCATGGCTGGCCCCTACACTTGCGTCTTAACGGAAAACACATGAACACTCCCACCCCTATTTCCACCGGCAGCATTCCCGAAATCCTGAGCCACGTCGACGCGGGCGTGATGACCATCACGCTCAACCGTGTGGACAAAAAAAATTCCATCACCTCCGCCATGTATGGCGCCATGGCCGACGCACTGGAGTCGGCCCACCACGATGCAGCCGTGCGTGTGGTGGTGATCCAGGGGCATGAAACGATTTTTTCCGCCGGTAACGATATCGGCGATTTCCTGAACAAGCCGCCTTCAACGCCCGATTCGCCGGTCTTCCGTTTCCTGCGCGGCATCAGCAGCTTTCCCAAACCGCTGATAGCCGCTGTGTGCGGACCCGCAGTCGGCATAGGCACCACGCTGCTGCTGCATTGCGACCTGGTCTATGCGGGCGACAACGCCGCATTTTCCATGCCTTTCGTCAACCTGGGCCTGTGTCCTGAAGCTGCGTCGAGCTTTCTGGTGCCGCAGCTCATGGGTTACCCGCGCGCCGCCGAGGCACTGCTGCTAGGCGAACCCTTCATGGCCGAGACCGCACTGGAAATCGGGCTGATCAACCGCATCGTGCCGCCCGCCGAAGCCAATGCGCTGGCCCAGCGGCAGGCGCAAAAGCTGGTCGCCAAACCGCTCAGCGCGCTGATGGAAACCAAGCGCCTCATGAAAAAAGGCAACGCCACCGTGGTGGCCGAGCGGATGGCCGAAGAGGGTGCGAGCTTTGGCCGCATGCTGGGCGAACCCGCTGCGCGCGAAGCCTTCACCGCCTTTATGGAAAAGCGCCGGCCAGACTTCAGCGCAGTCTGAAGTCTGCGTCCGAAGGACGGGGCCGCGTAGCGGGCCGGCAGCTTTCGCTAAAAGCGCCGGCCAGACTTCAGCGCAGTCTGAAGTCTGCGTCCGAAGGACGGGGCCGCGTAGCGGGCCGGCAGCTTTCGCTAAAAGCGCCGCCCGGTTTTTTCCGGGACCGGAAGAAGAGCACTCAGCTCCGGCTTACGCCGCGCTTCACCGCTTGTGTGCCGCGGGTTTGCGGCCCTTGGGTCGCAGAGCAGGCTGCCGGGCGGACTCCGCCGTCAGGCGCAGACAGTCCATCAATTGCTCACTGCTGGGTGTCAGCCGCCGTCCCCGCACGGTGATGAGTCCGACAGGCGGGAGTTCAATCGGAACCTCGATAGGCAGGACATCCAGCAGGCCTTCCCGCTGGAAGTGCAAGCCGACCGAGCGCGCCAGGAAGCCGGCCGCGTCACGCTGTTGCGCAAAGGTGCTAAGCGCCAGGAAAGACGATGTTTCGATGATGTCGGTGGGCGGATTCAGACTATGGCGAAAGAAGGTCTGTTCGATCTTCACGCGCAGCGATGCCCAGGGCGGGGGCAGCACGCAGGGTATGCCGGCCAGATCGCTCCAGCCTGGATTTTTCTTGCGCGCGAGTGCGTGGCCACGCTTGACCACCACCACCATGGGCTCGTCGAACAAGGCCTCCGTCACCAGATCGGGGGCGGCATAACCGGGCTCCAGGCGGCCGACGAACAGGTCCAGTTCGCCCATGCGAAGCCGGGGTAAAAGCCGCGTCAGGTCGCCTTCTTCCACCAGCACCGTCGCAAGGGTCGAGCGCTGCTTGAGCAGTTTGACGGCGCCGGCCAGCAGCACCGGCATCGCCACCACCATCGAACCCACGCGGGTGCGTCCCGCCGCGCCGCTGGCCACGGCGGAGATTTCATCGCGCGTGCGCTCGTACTCGGYCAGCACCGAACGGGCAAACCGGACGATGGCCTCGCCGCTGGAGGTCGGTTCGGTGCCGCGGGTGGAGCGGTCAAAGAGGGCCAGCCCAAGCATGCTTTCGACTTCGGCCAGCATTTTCGACACGGCGGGCTGGCTGACCGACAGGAACTCGGCGGTTCGGCCCAGGTGGCGGAACTGGTCCAGCGCCACTACCAGTTGCAGGTGGCGCAGCTTGATGTTGGAACGCAGGACACGGTCAATCTGGGTCATGAATCATGTTAACCCAAAGGCTATGAAGCAATTCCATTATTCGATTGGATTGTTATGAAGAACATGGCAAGAATCGGGGCAACAAGAAATGCAGTCACGCAGCCGCCACGGTTGCCACCAATGCAGCAGCAACACATTCACCCAGAGGCAGACAAACCCCATGAAGACTTCCCCCCAGGTTTCCCCTTTTTCGTTTAACGCCAGGCGCCGCAGCCTGCTGATCGGCAGCGCCGTGGCCGCTGCTGCAGCGTTGGTAAAACCTTTGTGCGCCTTGGCCCAGGGCTACCCCGAGCGGCCCATTACCTTTATCTGCCCGTGGCCTGCCGGCGGCACTGCCGATCAGTCCATGCGCGCCCTGTGCCAGGTCGCCTCGCGCGTGCTGGGCCAGGCCATTGCGATGGAGAACAAGGTGGGTGCGTCCGGCATGATCGGTACCAAGTCCATGGCCTCCGCCAAGCCCGACGGCTACACCATCGGCCAGATCCCTATTTCCGTCACACGTTTTTCGCAACTGGGCACACTACAGCTGGACCCGCTCAAGGACCTGACCTATCTGGCCCGCACCTCTGGCCAGACTTTCGGTATTGCTGCCCCCGCTGAATCGCGCTTCAAGTCGCTGCAGGAACTGGTGGCTTTTGCCAAGGCCAATCCCGGCAAGGTGACCTATGCCCATGCGGGCGTCGGCGGCGCCACGCATGTGGGCATGGAAGAGTTCGCGCTTGCCGCCGGCATCCAGTTCAATCATGTTCCCTACAAGGGCGGCGCCGAGGCATTACAGGCCGTGCTCGGCGGGCATGTGGACCTGCTGGCTGATTCCAGTTCCTGGGCGCCACATGTCGAGGCGGGCAAGCTCAGGCTGCTGGCCACCTGGGGCGAACGCCGCGCCTCGCGGTTCAAGGACGCGCCTACGCTCAAGGAACTGGGCTACAACGTCGTGGTGGATGCACCCAACGGCATTGGTGCGCCCAAGGGCCTGGAGCCGGCCATCGCGATGAAGCTGCGCGAGGCCTTCCGTGTGGCCGTGGCCAGCCCCGAGTTCAAGCAGGTGGCCGACAGGATCGATGCGCCGGTGCTTTACCTGGACGGGCCTGACTACGAGAAGTACGTCGCTGGCATGTACCAGAAAGAAACAGCCCTGATCGACAAGCTCAAGCTCAGGGAGCTGATGAAGAGCTAGAACCTTGGCCCGAACGCTGAACTGAACCATGACCGTTACCGCCCCTTTCATCACTTCCCTTGCCGTCAGCCCCTTGATCCGCCTGCATGCCAACGACAACGTGCTGGTCGCCAAAACCGTGCTGTCGCTGGGCCAGGAGTTGCCCGAAATCAGCGCACGCGCGCGCGCGCAGGTGCCCGCCGGGCACAAGATCGCGGCCCGCCGCATTGCGGAGGGCGAGCGCATCCTGAAGTAYGACACGGTGATCGGCGTGGCTGCGCGCGACATCGAGGCGGGTGACTACGTGCATTCGCACAACATGGCACTGGTGGACTTTGAACGCGACCCGGCTTTCGGCCGGGACGTTCGGCCGGTGGACTATGTGCCGCAAGCCGAGCGCGCCACTTTCATGGGCTTTGTGCGCCCGGACGGCCGCGTGGGCACCCGCAATTTCATTGGCATCCTGTCTTCGGTCAACTGTTCTGCCACTGTCATCAAAAATATTGCCGCCCACTTCACCCCCGAACGGCTGGCAGCTTTTCCCCATGTGGACGGCGTGGCCGCCTTTGCGCAAACCAGCGGTTGCGGCATGTCTTCCCCCAGCGAGCATTTTGATGTGCTGCGCCGCACTCTGGCCGGCTACGCGCGCCATCCCAATCTGGCCGGTGTGTTGATCGTCGGCCTGGGCTGCGAGCGCAACCAGGTCTCGTCGCTGGTGGAGTCGCAAGGCCTGGAGACCAGCAAGCTCATGCGCACGATGGTGATGCAGGAGATCGGCGGCACCCGTGCCACGATAGAGGCTGGTATCGCCGCTATTTATGAAATGCTGCCAGAAGCGGATGCCGCCCGGCGTCAGGCAGTTCCCGCCAGTCATTTGAAGATCGGGCTTGAGTGCGGCGGCTCGGACGGCTTTTCGGGTATCACGGCCAACCCGGCCCTCGGCGCGGCCATGGATGTGCTGGTACGCCACGGCGGTACCGCCATCCTGTCCGAGACGCCTGAAATTCACGGCGTCGAATACATGCTGACCCGCCGCGCCGTCACGCCCGAAGTGGGGCAGAAGCTGCTGGACCGGCTGGCCTGGTGGGAAAAGTACACGGCGGGCCAGAACGCGCAGTTCAACGGCGTGGTCGGGCATGGCAACCAGGCGGGAGGACTTGCCAACATTTTCGAGAAGTCGCTGGGTTCGGCCATGAAAGGCGGTACCACGCCGCTGCAGGCCGTCTACGAATATGCCGAACCGATCACCCAGAACGGCTTTGTCTTCATGGACTCCCCCGGCTATGACCCGGTGGCATCCACCGGCCAGATCGCCAGCGGCGCCAACCTGATCTGCTTCACCACCGGCCGGGGCTCGATGTTCGGCTCCAAGCCCGCGCCCACCATCAAGCTGGCCAGCAACACGCCGATGTTCAAGCGCCTTGAAGAAGACATGGACATCAATTGCGGCGCCATCCTCGACGGCGAACTTGACGTTGCGCAGATGGGGCAACGGATTTTCGAACAGATCCTGCGCCACGCTTCGGGCGAGCCCACCAAAAGCGAGGCGCTGGGCCTGGGCGACCACGAATTCGTGCCCTGGCATCTGGGCATCGTGAGCTAGGGCCTGCCAACTTAACAGGCCGGGGTATGCAACACTGCGCCTTCTCGACCTTCAACTCTTTCAAGGATGAGTTCATGACTCCAGGCAATCCGTTCAAGGCAGCGCTTGCTCGCGGCCAGCAGCAAATCGGTTTGTGGCTTTCCATGGCCGACCCCTACCTTGCTGAGGTCAGCGCCACCGCCGGATTCGACTGGCTGCTGATTGATGGCGAACATGCGCCCAATGATTTGCGCAGCACGCTCGCCGCGCTCCAGGCTGTAGCGCCCTACCGCTCGCAGCCTGTGGTGCGTGCGGTAGCAGGCGATGTGCCGCTGATCAAGCAGTTGCTGGATATCGGCGCACAGAACCTGCTGATCCCCATGGTCGATACCGCTGAACAGGCGCAGGCCATCGTCAGCGCTACACGGTATCCGCCCTTGGGCATTCGCGGTGTCGGCAGTGCTGTAGGGCGCGCCTCACGCTGGAGCGCGCGCACCGACTACCTTGACAAGGCCGACGGCGAGGTCTGCCTGCTGGTGCAGGTGGAAACCGTCACTGCCCTGGGCAACCTGCAGGCCATTTGCGCCGTGGACGGCGTGGACGGCGTTTTCATCGGCCCCGCCGACCTGGCCGCTTCCATGGGTTTTCGCGGCAAGCCCGGCCACCCCGAGGTGCAGGCGGCGATCGAGCAGGCCATGAAAACCATCATCGCTTCGGGCAAGGCAGCCGGTACGCTGACTTCCGACCCGGCGCTCGCCAGGCGTTACCTGGCGCTGGGCTGCACCTTTGTGGCCACCGGCGTTGACGTCCTGGTCTATGCCAACGCCGTCAGGCGCCTGGCGTCAGATCTTGTGCCATCGGGTGGCGCGCAGGCAGCAGCGCCTGGCGCCGCCTACTGATCCCGGCCAGGCGAAACAGGTGATTTTCCAAGCCCGCAGCTTTCATGGCGAAACGGGCTCTTGCGCGCGCTGATCAAGCGCAAGCAGCTATCAAAACCATAGCGCCTGCACGGGTCTTCCAGTTTGCTGGCATCCCTAGATGTCAAAGCGGATGCCCTGCGCCAGCGGCAGGCTGGATCCGTAGTTGACCGTGTTGGTGGCGCGGCGCATATAGGCCTTCCACGAATCCGATCCCGACTCGCGCCCGCCGCCGGTTTCTTTTTCACCGCCAAAGGCGCCGCCGATCTCCGCACCGCTGGTGCCGATGTTGACGTTGGCAATCCCGCAGTCGGAGCCGCGCGCCGAGGTGAACTGCTCGGCTTCGCGCAGGTCTTGCGTGAAGACAGCCGACGACAGGCCGTGCACCACGGCGTTGTTCAGCGCGATGGCTTCGTCAAAGTTGTCGTAGGGCACGACATACAAAATCGGCGCGAAGGTTTCGTGCAGCATGGGGCCGGCTTGCTCCTTCAACTCCACGATGGCGGGGCGCACATAGTGGGCTGATCCATCCCCCGGTTGGCGGTCACCGAAATGCACAGTGGTGCCCAGCTTCTTCGCTTCGCCCAGGGCCGACTGCATGGCCTCAAACGCACGGCCGTCGATCAGCGGGCCGACCAGCGTGCCGTCTTTGAGCGGGTTGCCGATGGGCAGGCGTTCAAACACAGCGACCAGGCGTTTGACCAGTTCCGGGTAGATCGAGCGGTGAACGATCAGGCGGCGCAGGCTGGTGCAGCGCTGGCCGGCAGTGCCGGCAGCTGCGAAAGCCGCACCGCGCACCACCAGTTCCAGGTTGGCCGACGGGCAGACGATAGCGGCGTTGTTGCCGCCCAGCTCCAGCAGCGAGCGCTTGAAGAGGCCGGCGCAGGCAATGGCCACGTTCTTGCCCATGGCGGTGGAGCCGGTGGCGCTTACCAGTTTCACATGCGGGTGCTTGACCAGGGCCTCGCCGGTGGCGCGCTCGCCGATCAGCAGTTCGCTCAGGCCTTCAGTGGCCAGGTCCAGGTCTTTCGCCGTTTGCAGCAGCAGGCCGTTGAGGGCGATGGCCGACAGCGGTGTTTTTTCCGACGGCTTCCAGGCCAGTGTGTTGCCGCACACCAGCGCCAGCGCGGCGTTCCAGGCGAACACCGCCATCGGGAAGTTGAAGGCCGAGATGATGCCGACCACGCCCACGGGGTGCCAGGTTTCCAGCAGCTTATGGTCGGGGCGTTCGCTGGCAATCGTCAGGCCGTAGAGCTGGCGCGACAGGCCGACCGCGAACTCGCAGATGTCGATGACTTCCTGCACCTCGCCCAGGCCTTCCTGCAAGATCTTGCCGGTCTCCAGCGAGATCAGCTGGCCCAGCTCGGCCTTGTGGCGGCGCACGGTTTCACCAAAAGCACGCACCAGTTCGCCGCGTTTGGGGGCGGGCACATTGCGCCAGTCGATAAAGCGCTTGTATGCGCCGTTCAATGCGCTGTCGACGTCGGCGGCGCTGCGAATGGCCACGCGTGCCAGAAGGCTGCCGTCGATGGGGGTGACCACTTCGATGGCCGCGGAAGCCTTGCTGCCGAGGTCGGCGTTGACGCCCAGGGCTTTAAAGAGGGATGAAACGTCGCTGGAGTGACTCATGCGGAAGTCCTTTCGTGGGTTGTCCTGAAATCGGAAGCGGTGTGGATGGCGACGCTTTGCAGCCCGCGGCCCAGGCGCTCTGCGCCTTGCTGCAACGCTGCCGGTGATGGGTTGGCAAAACTCAAACGCAACCAGGGTTGTGCGGCGTTGCTGATGCTGAAGGCGGCGCCTGGTACTACCAGCACTCGATGCCGAAGCCCGAAGTCCACCCAATCTTGTGCCGGCAACAGGGGCAGGTCGCTGCGCAGCCGTGCCCAGACAAACATGCCGCCTTGCGGCGCACCGAATTCGAGCAGCCCGCTGGCATGCGCGCGCAAGGCGTTGGCCAGCGCGGCGCCTTTGGCCGCGTAGGCTGCGCGCAGCGAGGCCAGGTGCGGCGCGAGGCGGTAGGAACCCAGCATGGTCGCCAGCGTGAGTTGCTCCAGCGAACCGCTGTGCACATCGGCCGCCTGCTTGGCCAGCACCACTGCGCGCAGGATGTCCGCAGGCGCGAGCAGCACACCGAGCCGAAGGGCCGGGGCCACCACTTTGGAATAGCTGGTCATGTAGGCGACCTGGGCGGGCGAGCCGGCCTGCTGGTTGAGTTGCGCCAGCGGCGGCGGCGGCGCCTCGCCAAACCACAGCTCACCATATGGGTCGTCTTCGATCAGGATCACGCCGTACTGCGCGGCCAATTCCAGCAGACGAAGCCGCCGCGCCAACGGCAGCACGGCGCCGGTCGGGTTGGCAAAGTTTGGTACGACATACAGCACGCGCGGGCGCTCAGCCAGCAGGATAGATTCGAGCCGGTCGATATCCATGCCCTGTGCGTCTGTTGGAACTTCAATCAGCCGCGCACCTGCAAAACGGAAAGCCTGCAGCGCGGCCGGGTAGTTGAACGACTCCACCGCGATACCTTCGCCCGGCTCGATGAGCACACGCGCCAGCAAATCGATGGCTTGCTGCGAGCCGGTGGTGATGAGCAGCTCGCTCGCCTTGGCCGCCAGGCCGCGTTGTGTGAGCAGGGCGGCGCTGGCTTCACGCAGCTCTGGCAGGCCCTCGGTAGCGCCGTATTGCAAGCTGCGGCCTTGCAGCTTGCCGGTCACGTCCTGCAGCGATTCGCGCAGCCAGTCGGCCGGCAGCAGCGCCGGATCGGGGTGGCCGCCTGCCAGCGAAATCATGCCCTCCTGGCCGGCGAGCGCCAGCATGGCGCGTATGGGTGAACCGCTGGCTTGCGCGTAAAGTGCGCGCACAGCACTCATGCGCGTGCGGCCGTCATGCCGAAAATGCCGGTGGCGTTGCCAGCGTCAAAAGCCAGGTCCAGCCTAGGCACCTGCACGGGGTCATTTGCCGCAATGGGTGTCAGTGCATCGCGCGTGATGAATTCGTAGAAAGAGCCGGGCACATCGCGCGTGACGCGGCCTTGCGGGGTGATGAACTCGCGCTGCACCGTTGCGGCACGAAAGGCGGTCTGGCGCACACGGCCGCTGGCAGAGACTTCAACCTTGTACTTGATGGGCCGGCCCAGCGTGCGCTGGCGTTCGGCGACCGCGTCCACGTCACTCACGCGGTCGGTGGCATGGTTAAAGGCATTGCCTTCGGTGGCAATCCAGGCCATCTCGGCGGATTCGGCCAGCAGCAATTCGTAGTCGTCCATGCCAAACACGCCGTGCTGGCGGTCAAAGCACTGCAGCAGTTGCGGCAGTAAACGCAGCGCCTGCACCAGGGGCAGCACGCCGTCACGCRTGAGTTGCTCGAGGTCCGCCACATCCTGCGGGCCCAGCGGGTCGCGTGAGGTCGACAGCACGCGCGTGACGGCCGACTGGAAGGGCGCGGAGAACTGCTCGGGGTGCAGCTCGGAGACAAAGAACTGCGCAATGTCTTCGGGAAAATCGCGGTGGCTGTAGGCGCGGCCTGTCATCTTCAGGCGCGGCAGCGGGTAGGTGCCCTGCAGTTCAAAACCCAATGGGCGCAGCACGCGAGTGAAGGCGGCTTCGCCCGCTGGCAAGGCGCCGCTGGGCCAGCGCACCGTGCGCAGCGCGCCGTGGTCAAACACCACTTGCCGTTTTTGTGCGACCACGTCGCTGGCGATGTAGTCCTGCCCCGCCGGCACGCGCTGCACCAGGCCGTGGAACAGCGCCATGTTCAGCGCCTGGGCCAGTTCGGCCCGGGTGACGGTGCCCGAGGCCGGCTGCTGCAGCGACGGATGAACGTACATCTGTTCATGGATGTCTTTGACGGCTTCGGCGGGCAGGCAGCAGGCGAGGAGCTTCTGGAGGTGGGTCATTTTCAGGCGTATTGTCGGCAGGTGAAAGCCGGATTTTCGGCAGTTTCAGCGTCATGCACAAAGGATGTATTTCGATGGACGCATGAGATATATTCATGCGATGCGCCGAAAGATCCCCTCCACCCAGGCCCTGCTCGCCTTTGAAGCGGCGGCCCACCGCGGCAGTTTCACACTGGCGGCGCAAGACCTGTCGGTGAGCCAGAGCGCGGTCAGCCACCAGATCCTCGGGCTGGAGCAGGACCTGGATGTGAGTCTTTTCCTGCGCCTGCCGCGCCAGCTGGAACTGACCGACGCCGGCCGCTCGCTGCTGGCGCGGGTCAGCCCGGCGCTGGATTCGCTGGAGGCCGCCATGCTGGACCTGGTGTCGTCCAAAGGCGAGGGCGGCACGCTGGAGCTGGGCGTGGTGCCCACCTTTGCCACCAAGTGGCTGATCCCGCGCATGCCATCGTTTTTGAAAGCGCACCCCCATGTGACGCTGAACTTGGCCACACGCCTGCAGCCCTTTGACTTTTCATTGACGGGGCTGGACGCCGCCATCCACTACGGCCGGCCCGACTGGCCGGGCACCGAGTCGGAATATTTGATGGGTGAAGACAGCGTGGTGGTGTGCAGCCCGGTGCTCATGAAAAAGCGCCAGCTGCGCCGGCCGGCCGATGTCTTGAAGTTCACGCTGATCCATCAGAGCACACGCCCGCACGCCTGGCGCGACTGGTTTCAGCTGGCCGGCATTGATGATGCGCAGGGCGCCGGCACGGGCCCCAAGTACGAACTCTTTTCCATGATCGCGCAGGCCGTCAAGGCCGGGCTGGGTCTTGCAGTATTGCCGCGCTTTCTGGTGGCCGACGATATCGCTGACGGCACACTGGCCGTGCCCTTTGATCTTTCGCTGAGCTCGGACTTCGCTTACTACCTGGTCTGGCCTTCGCAGAAAACCAGCTGGCGGCCGCTGGTGCAGCTGCGCGGCTGGCTACGCGAGCAGGCGAGTTCTTTGGCGTAAATGGGGGCGATGAAGTCGCCGCATGACTTGGCTCTGCTGTCAGTCGACGCGTTTTCCCGAATCCCACAACTGCACAAGGCCGAACGCCAGGAGCAGCGTTCCCAGGGCCAGCCATATGCCGATGAGTCCACGCGGCCCCATCGCCTCGAAGGCCCAAACTTGTGTCCAGGCCCACTTGCCGGTAAAGGGCGGAACGGAAGGCGTGAGCCATTCTGACCAGGCCAGGCAAAAAGCGGCGAATGCGAGTCCTAATTTTGCAATCGCGCGCTCTTTGGCCGAAAAACTCACAAGATGCTTTTTGGCGAGTTCGTTATCCATGAGGTCTTTCCGTTCTTGGGGGCGTGGAGGAGGATTGCAACCTGGAGAGTGTCTCAGGCTTTGTCGGCTGGCGCCAGACTCTGCGCTGGCCGCCTCAGCGTACTGTCAAACGGATTGATCTGCGCACTGATGGCCGTCGCTTCACGCTTGAGCAACTCCACCACCGTAGGCAAGCGGTCAGGGCTCAGGCGTGAAGAGATGGTGCCCACGCTGAGCGCGGCGACGGCGCGGCCTTCGCGGTCCAGCACCGGCACGCCGACACCGGCCATGCCGTCGAGCAGGTTGGTGTTGCGCCCGGCGTAGCCGAGCTCGCGCACACGCTCGATCTCGGTGCGCAGGTAAACCTCGTCGTACACACCAAACTCTCGCACGCGTGGCAGGTTGTAGCGGATCACTTCTTCGCGCTCTGTCTCGGGCAAAAAGGCCAGGATGGCCAGACCGCCCTGGCCCATTCCCAGCGCCACGCGCCCGCCGATGTCGCCGGTGAAGGAGCGGATGGGAAACGGCCCTTCGCTGCGGTCCAGGCAGACAGCGTCAAAGCCGCTGCGCACCAGCAAAAAGATGGTGTCACCCAGGCTGGCGCACAGCCGCAGCATKGAMGGCCGGCACAGGCYGCGCAGGTCCATSGTGTTGCCGGCCTGCGCGGCCAGTGCAAAAAAATCAATGCTCAGCCGATACAGCTTGGAGCCGGTTTCCTGCTCGACCACGCGCTCGGCCACCAGGCTTTGCAGGATGCGGTGGGTGGTCGCCTGCGTGAGGCCTGTGGCCTTGGCGATGTGTGTGATGCGCCCGCCCCTGGCCTGCGTGGCGGCCAGCGCCCGGATGATGGAAAAGGCGCGTTGCACGCTGCTGGAGCTATTGTCTTCGTCTTTCATGGTGTCTCCGTTGGCGGAATCAGTATGGCATCAAGTGTATATAAATTCCATTCAACGGAATAAATCAAATAAAGATATCTCTATACGGAATAACCTATTGACGATTTTTCATGTGATGCCATAGCATGAAGTCATCAAGGTGTCATCGTCTTGCACGTCGTCCGGATGTTGCGGCGCTGGCCACCCCCTTGTTGCAGAGGTGCCCCCCATGTCTTTTTTGACCCTGGCGAATGTGAACAAGTCTTATGGCGCCACCCGCGCCGTGGCCGACATGAACCTGTCGGTGGAAAAGGGCGAATTCGTCTCGCTGCTCGGCCCTTCGGGTTGCGGCAAGACCACCACCTTGCAAATGATTGCGGGCTTTTGTGAGGTGACCTCCGGCCAGGTCACGCTGGACGGCCGCGACATCACCCACGCCAAGCCCAATTCGCGTGGCCTGGGCATCGTGTTCCAGAGCTACGCGCTTTTCCCGCACATGAGCGTGTACGACAACGTCAGTTTCGGCCTGGAGATGCGCCGCGTGCCCAGGGAAGAACGCGCCGAGCGAGTGAAAGCCGCGCTGGCCTTGGTGCACCTGGAAGCGCACGCAACCCGCTACCCGCGTGAATTGTCGGGCGGCCAGCGCCAGCGTGTGGCCCTGGCCCGTGCCCTGGTCATCTCGCCGCCCGTGCTGCTGCTGGATGAGCCACTCTCCAACCTGGACGCCAAACTGCGCGAGGAAATGCAGTTCGAGCTGCGGCAAATCCAGCGCAAGGTTGGCACCACCACCGTGATGGTCACGCACGACCAGACCGAAGCGATGTCTATCAGCGACCGCGTGGTGGTGATGGAAGCCGGCCGCGTCACGCAGATCGACGAACCGCACCGGTTGTACGAACATCCGCAGACCCGTTTCATCTCCAGCTTTGTCGGCAAGGCCAATTTGCTCGAAGGCCGCGTGATGGCCGCCGGCCCGTGGGCCACCGTGCATGTGGGCGGCAATGTACCGCTGGAGGTGCAGGCGCCCGGTGTGTCAGAGGGCGATGCCGTGGTGCTGAGCCTGCGTCCCGAAAAAATCCGCCTGGTGCCTGAAGCCCAGGGTCGCATAGGCGGCACGGTACACGAGCGCTTCTTCCTCGGCAGCCAGTGGCTCTACCAGGTGTCGACCGCCGCCGGGCAGCTCGCGGTGGTCTGCCCCAATGACGGCACGGCGCCCGCCGAAGAAGGCGCCAACGTAGGCCTGGACTGGACCGCCCAGCAAGTGCGCCTGCTGCCCGGCGCACAAGGGGTGCCGGCGTGAACAGTACGACCGTGGCTGCACCGATGACATCGGCCCGGGCCAGTGCATCGCGCACGCCGTGGCTGCTGTCGGCGCCGGCCTTCACGCTGTTTGCCTGCCTGCTGCTGGTGCCGCTGGCGCTCACCGCAGTGCTGTCCTTTCAGGTGTTTGACCACGCCACCGGCGTGAAGAACAGTTTCACCCTGGCGCATTACGCCGCCGTGCTGACGGACGACTACTACCACGGCATCTTCTGGCGCACGCTATGGATTTCGGCACTCACCACGCTGATCTGCATCGTTGTCGGCGCGCCCGAAGCCTATGTGCTCAGCCGCATGCGCAGCCCCTGGCGCTCGATTTTGTTGCTGGTGGTGTTGGCGCCGCTGCTGGTGTCGGTGGTGGTGCGGGCGTTTGGGTGGAGCATGCTGCTCGGCCCCGAAGGCGTGGTCAACCAGGCCATGCGCGCCGTGGGCCTGCCGTCCATGCGCATCCTCTATACCGAAGCGGCCGTGGTCATCGCCCTGGTGCACGTCATGCTGCCCTTCATGGTGATCCCGGTGTGGACTTCGCTGCAAAAATTGGATCCGGGCGTGGAAGACGCTGCGCTGTCGCTGCAGGCCTCGCACTTCACCACCTTGCGCCGCATCATTTTTCCGCAGGTGCTGCCCGGCATCCTCTCGGGCAGCCTGATTGTGTTCGGCCTCTCCGCCAGCGCCTTCGCCATCCCAGGCCTGCTTGGCGGGCGGCGCCTGAAGATGGTCGCCACCGTGGTGTACGACGAGTACCTGCATGAGCTCAACTGGCCGCTGGGCGCGGCGATTGCGCTCACGCTGCTGCTGGCCAACCTGGCCATCATGCTGAGCTACAACCGCGTCCTTGAGCGCTCTTATAAAAAGTCTTTGGGATAAGGAGCGCGCCATGTCCAGGAACGGTCCCCTCGCGCTGCTCTTCAACGCACTCGTCATCACCTTCATGCTGGCGCCTCTGGTCATCGTGTGCGTGGTGGCCTTCACGCCCGGCAACACGCTGGCGATTCCGACCACGGAGTTTTCATTGCGCTGGTTCCGCGCGGTGTTTGCGCATTCGGACTTTGTGCAATCCTTCAAGAACAGCCTCTGGCTGGCGGCCATCTCTGCCACGTTGGCGACTTTGCTGGCGGTACCTGCCGGGCTGGCGATTGCGCGGCACAGTTTTCCGGGCCGTGATTTCCTCAATGGCCTGTTTCTCTCGCCGCTCATCATTCCGCACCTGGTGTTGGGCGTGGCGCTGCTGCGTACCTTCTCGCTGATCGGTGCGACCGGCAGCTTTTTCTGGCTGGCGCTGGCGCATGTGGTCATCATCAYGCCCTATGTGCTGCGGCTGGTGCTGGCTTCGGTCGAAGGCAGCGACCGCAGCGCCGAGCAGGCGGCCCTCTCGCTGGGCGCAAGCCAGGCGACGGTGTTTGTGCGCGTGACGCTGCCGATGATCCTGCCCGGCGTCACCGGCGGCTGGCTGCTCGCTTTCATCAACAGCTTTGATGAGGTCACCATGTCGATCTTTGTCACCGCGCCTTCCACCGTGACCTTGCCGGTGCGGATGTACATGTATGCGACCGAGTCGATAGACCCCTTGATGGCGGCCGTCTCGGCCCTCATGGTGGCGCTCACGGCTGTGGCCATGCTGGTGCTGGACCGCATCTACGGCCTCGACAAGATTCTGGTCGGACACAAATGAAATCAACCATTGAAATCGCCGGGGTAAGCCTCAAGCCTGCAGCCCTGCTTCACCGCGTGGCCGAAGGCGGCCGCAAACCCGTGGGCTTTGTGCTCAATGGGCTGGCACTGACGGCACTGGCCGGCGACACCGTGCTGACGGCGGTGCTGACGCACAGCGCGCAGCTGCGCTTCAGCGAATTCAGCGGCGAGCCGCGCGCCGGCTTTTGCCTGATGGGTGCCTGCCAGGACTGCTGGGTCGCCACCGAATCGGGCCGGCGACTGCGTGCCTGCAGCACCTTCATTGAAGAAGGCATGCGGCTGGTGACTGGCGCGGAGGGACCGGTATGAGCACGCAGGCGGTGATTGTGGGCGCCGGCCCGGCCGGCGTGCGCGCGGCCGAGGCGCTGGTGGCGCACGGCCTGCGTCCCGTGGTGGTGGACGAAGCGCCGCGCTGGGGCGGGCAGATCTACCGCCAGCCGCCCGCGGGTTTCTCGCGGCCTAAAGAGGCTCTCTATGGTTTTGAGGCCGGGCGCGCCGATGCGGTGCATGAGGCCCTGGCCGGCATCCTGGACAAGGTTGATTAC
>NZ_JBFUGX010000012.1:0-20336 GCF_056402675.1 Polaromonas sp. P3_C2
CGCCAAAGCCATGCAGGAAACGATGCTGCCGCAACTGCTGGCGGCGGCGCGGGCAATCTCGCGCATGCTTATATAGACCCACCCCTGTCCAAGCTCACTTCGTGTAGCTTGTTCTCCCCTCAAGGGGACGGCGCCTGCGGTCTGGCAAAGCCAGTCCCGCGGCCCCCGCTGGGGTGGGACAGAGCGTGGGACTATGACTTTTTAAAGCCAACGACCAGGACTACTGCGCCCAGCACGATGGCGCCCAGGCTGAGCCACTGGGGAATGTTGACGGACTCTTTTTCTTTCACGGTCAGCTGGATGGGGCCGAGCTTGGCGGCGGTCGTGTCTTTGGTGAAGCTGAAGCCGCCGGTGAAGAAACCGGCCAGGCCCAAAACGATCAGGATAATGCCTGTGATGCGTGCTGCGTTCATGTGAAATCTCCTCGCCGGGCTTGTGGGTCGTTATGAAGTAGCCTTGCCCCGGAACTGCGCCACTGTGATTCGTAATGTAGGCAGAGGTGCAAAAACTGTCTGTAGGACAGGGCCGGTGAGCCCCGTGGCCCGAACACTGATAAGCAAACCACCACGCCGGCGTTGGAAAACCTCTGCGTGATAACCTTTCACCATGTTCACTCCCTCGCAAGCCGACGTACGCCGGTTTTTCTGCTCTGTTTATGCCAAAGCCCTCGCCGGACAACCGATGGAGGCTATCGAAACCATAGCAAGTCAATGGATTGAAGAGCATCCCGAATACCATGCGGACTTTGCCGACGCCGACAGTGCGCTCGAAAAAATGTACGACGTGGAAGCGGGCAAGACCAACCCCTTTTTGCACCTGTCCATGCATTTGTCGATCAGCGAGCAATGCTCCATCGACCAGCCGCGCGGAATTCGCCAGGCCGTCGAGCTGCTGACGGCCAAACGCAACTCGCTGCACGATGCGCACCACGAAACCATGGACTGCCTGGGGCAGATGGTCTGGGAGAGCCAGCGCGCCGGACGCCCGCCCGATGGCGCGGCCTACATCGACTGCGTGCAGCGCAGGGCAACCAGAGATTGAGCCCCCACGCTTTTCACTTCGTGTAATGCGCAGCGGCCCCTGCTGGTGAAAACGCATACAGACCGGGCCCATAAAAAAAGCCGCTGATACAGCGGCTTTTTTGTTGAGCGAAAGATTCCGGTTCAGCGGAATTTTTTCTGCGGAATGGTCTTCAGGTCGCCGTCTACCGACGACAGGTAGTTGGCCAATTGCTTCAGCTCAACATTGGTGTACTGCTTGGCCATGCCGGACATGATGGCATTGCCGCGGCCAACCTTGGGGTTGTTTTCTGTCTTGTAGGCCTTGAGCGCCACGAACAGGTAGTCAGCATGCTGACCACCAATCTTGGGATAGGCCGGATCAATCGGTTTGCTGAAGTTGGCGCCGTGGCAAGACGCGCAGTTGGCCTTGTTCAACAGGGCCTGGACTTCCGCGCTTGGCTCTTTGGCCGGCTTGGCCGGCAGCTCTGCGGCGCCGGCCACCACACCGTCAGCACTGTAGTGCGCGGCGAGGTCGGCGATGTCCTGGTCGGTCAGCGAATCGGCAATGGCGCGCATGGTGGGATGTTTGCGGTCGCCTTTTTTGTATTCATTGAGCGCGGCGACGATGTATTTGGCGCCCTGGCCTGAAATCATCGGGACCTTGTAAACCTCGGGGAAAGAGGCTTGGTAGCCCTTGATGCCGTGGCAGCCGATGCACATGGCATTCTTGGTTTCGCCGGCTTTGGCATCGCCCTTGATCTCCTGGGCAAGGCTTGCAACCGTCACGCAAGAGACAGTTACGGCGAATATCGTGGTGAACAGCTTATTCATTTTGCGCGCACAATCAGGTGGGAATTCATCGTATAAAACAACCTTGGATTATATCTGGGCCTGCCGAGACCGGGCACCCCTTGCCGGCAACCCGCGCAAACGCCCTTTCAATTTTCACTTCCTCCCCCCAAGAACATGAAATTTCTAGGTTCCAAGAACTACGTCGCCACCCAGGATCTGATGCTGGCCGTGAATAATTGACCGCATGGAGTTCTATGTGTATGAAACGCGTGAGCTCATCAAGGCCAAGCACCGGCCGCTGGTGTTCATCACCTCCAACAACGAAAAAGAGCTGCCCGACGCGTTTTTGCGCCGCTGCTTCTTCCACTACATCAAATTCCCCGACGCCGACACCATGAAGCAGATCGTGGACGTGCACTTCCCCGACCTGAAGAAAGAGTTGCTGACCGCAGCCATGAAGACCTTCTACGACGTGCGCAACCTGCCTGGCCTGAAGAAGAAACCGTCGACCTCAGAGTTGCTGGACTGGCTCAAACTGCTGGTCGCCGAAGACATCCCGCTGGACGCCCTGCAAAGCAAGGACGACAAGGTCGCCGTGCCGCCGCTGGTGGGCGCATTGCTCAAGAACGAGCAGGACGTGACCCTGTTCGAGAAGCTGGTTTTCATGCAGCGCAACAATCGCTGAACAACATGTACATCACAGAACCTATTGCGGAATTGCAGCTGATCAAGGTGCAGTACGGTGACATACAGGTAACTGTGAAAAATCAACAATCTTTTCGGCTAGCCCTCACAGTCCTTGATGAACTAGATCCGCAGACCCTGCAGCCAATCCGCAAAATTATTGTCGCCAGTTAGAGCTAACTCATATGAACCAAAAATCACTGCTGATCGAAGGCCTGTCGGACGCGGTCGGCTTTGTCGGCGGCGCGCTTCTCGGCTTTTGGGCCGGCCATCTGCTCGGCTTCGACATTTTTGAAGCCGGCTACGGCAACGGCGCCATCGCGGGCATCGTGCTGGTGGGCCTGGGCGGCGGCCTGGGGCTGCAAGTGGCCCGACGCTGGAGGAACCGGCAAAAACCCGAAGGAGAGAAGTAAGCATGGCGTTTGTCGAACCCGTGACCCTGGAATCGCGCGGCGTGCGCCTCGTACCGCTGACGCTGGCGCACGAAGCAGGCCTCAAGGCCGCGGCCGCCGATGGCGAACTCTGGAAGCTGCGCATCACCTCGGTGCCCGAGCCTCACGAAACGCGCGGCTATATTGAAACCGCGCTGGCCACCAACAATCGCCTGGCCTTTGCAGTCACGGACGCCGCCTCTGGCGAAGTACAGGGCTCCACCAGTTACCACGACATCGTGCCCAACCTCAAACGCGTCGAGATTGGTTACACCTGGTACGCCGCGCGCTGCCAGCGCACCCATGTCAACACCACCTGCAAGCTGCTGATGCTGAGCCACGCCTTCGACACGCTGGGCTGCAATATCGTGGGCTGGCGCACCGACAACTTCAACCACGCTTCGCAGCGCGCCATCGAGCGCCTGGGCGCCCGCAAAGACGGCGTGCTGCGCGGCCATGCATTGCGCCGCGACGGCACGATCCGCGACACCGTGATGTATAGCCTGGCCGCAGGCGAATGGCCCGAAGTGAAAGCACAGTTGCTCTATCTTCTGGATAAGCCACGAGCCTGAAGCGCTTGCCGCCAAGGAGTTTCCATGCTGATCGATTTCTTCTACACCCTGCGCTCGGCCAAGCTGCCGGTCTCCGTCAAGGAATACCTGATGCTGCTCGAAGCACTGCAGGCAGGCGTCGTCGGCCCAAACAGCGACAAGCTCGAAGCGCACGAGGGCGAAGGCGCCTGGAAGATCGATGACTTCTATTACCTCAGCCGCACGGTGCTGGTGAAAGACGAAAAAAACTACGACAAATTCGACCGCGCCTTTGCCGCCTACTTCAAAGGCGTGGAAATGCTGGCCGACTTCACCAAAGACATCCCGCTCGAATGGCTGCGCAAAAACCTCGAGCTGGAACTCAGCCCCGAAGAAAAAGCCAAGATTGAGAAGATGGGCTGGGACGAACTCATGGAAACGCTCAAAAAGCGTTTTGAAGAGCAGAAAGAGCGCCACGAAGGCGGCAGCAAATGGATAGGCACGGGCGGCACATCGCCCTTTGGCGCGAACGGCTTCAACCCGCAAGGCATACGCATTGGCCAGGAGAAAAGCCGCAACAAAAGCGCCGTGAAAGTCTGGGACCAGCGCGCCTACAAGGACTACGACGACACCCAGGAGCTCGGCACGCGCAACATCAAGGTCGCGCTGCGCCGCTTGCGCAAGTTCGCACGCCAAGGCAATGTCGAAGAACTGGACCTGGACGACACCATACGTTCCACGGCGGCCAATGCCGGCTGGCTGGACATCAAGATGGTGCCCGAGCGTCACAACAATGTGAAGGTGCTGCTGCTGATGGACGTGGGCGGCACCATGGACGAGCACATCCATCGCGTCGAGGAAATGTTCTCTGCCGTGAAGGCCGAGTTCAAGCACCTCGAGTTTTATTACTTCCACAACTGCGTCTACGACTTCATGTGGAAGAACAACCGCCGCCGCTTCAGCGAGAAATTCCCGACCTGGGACATCATCCGCAAGTACAACAAGGATTACAAACTCATCTTCGTCGGCGATGCGACCATGAGCCCCTACGAAATCCTGCAGCCGGGTGGCAGCGTGGAATACAACAACGAAGAAGCCGGCGCCGAATGGATGCAGCGCCTGACCAACGCCTTCCCCAAATTCGCCTGGATCAACCCCGAACCGCAGGGTGTCTGGCAATACCGTCAGAGCATCAGCGTGATCCAGCAACTGGTTAACCAGCGCATGTACCCGCTGACCATCAAGGGCCTGGAAGAAGCCATGCGAATGCTCTCGAAGTAGCGTTCGCCTCCTACGCCTGAGCGCTGGGGCGCTCAAGTAAACTGCCTTCGTGACCCATCCAAGTACCCACAGTACCCACTGCGCACGGACGGCCACCCCGGCAGGATTGCCGACCAGCGCCGGCTTCATCCCTGCTTTCGCCCTCTCTGCGATATTTTTGGCGCCTTTGGCCGCCGCGCAAACGGCTGCGCCTGCGCAGTCCGGCAACACAGCGACACTGCCTTCCGGCGTCACACAAACCGCGCCAGCCCCACCTCCGCCCCCTCAGAAAGTCACGCCTGAGCCCACACCGCAGGGCTCTACCGGCCCAACCAGCGCTCAGCCTGAAGTTACGGCCTTTGACATCGCGGTGCGCGCGCCGCAGCCCATCAAGGAGCTGCTCGAAAGACACCTTGAGTTGCAACGCTACCGCGCTGTGACCGACCTGGACGAGGCCGAACTGGCCCGCCTGATCGTGCTGGCCGAGCGCAATGTGCGCAACCTGGTGGGCACGCTGGGTTATTTCAGCCCGACCATCGCCATTACGCGAGAAGGCGGCACCGCCGCGGGGTCAGGCCAGCGGCCGACCATTGTGGTCGCGGTGGAGCCGGGTCAGGCTACAACGGTCGGGCCGGTGGCAATCGACTTTGCAGGCGATATTGCCGAATCCCCCGACCCGGATGCGCAGGCCCAGCGCGCGGAAATCCAGCGCGACTGGCGTCTGCCCACGGGCCAACGCTTTACGCAGGACGCCTGGGACAGCGCCAAGACACAGGCCCTGCGCGACCTGGTTGCCCGCCGCTACCCGGCCGGCAAGCTGGCAGGCAGCCTGGCCGATGTGGACGCACCGGAGCACAGCGCAGCCCTGAGCCTCAAGCTCGACTCCGGCCCCCTCTACCGCCTGGGCCCCATGCAGGTCACAGGTGTCGAGCGCTACGACCCGGTGCTGGTGCCGCGCCTGGCACGCCTCAATGCCGGCGCCATGTACGACCAGAAGCAGCTGACCGAAGCGCAGCAGCGGCTGGCTTCCAGCGGTTATTTCGATTCGGCTTATATCTTTGTCGATCCCGAAAGCGATCCGCAGGCAGCGCCCGTCCAGGTACAGGTGCGCGAAGCCAAACTGCAGAAGGTCATTCTGGGCGTGGGCGTTACCACCGACAGCGGGCCGCGCGCCTCGATTGAGCACACACACCTGCGCGTGCCGGGCACCAATTGGCGCGCCGTCACCAAACTGCAACTCGAAAAGAAATCACCTTTCGCCCAGACCGAATGGACCTCGATTCCCGATGAGGCCAGCTGGCGCTGGGTGGCCCTGGCGCGCACCGAACGTGTCGACGACAACGAGCTCGTCACCCGCTCCGGGCGCCTGCGCTTTGGCCGCACGCAGGCCGGCGAACGCATAGACCGCAACATCTATTTGCAATACGACAGGGCGAGCGTGAGCGGCAGCGGCCAGATCAACAGCTCCGCCGCCGATATCGGCGACGGCTCGGCCCTGACCGCCAACTAYGTCTGGACGGGTCGCTACTTCGACAGCCTGCCATTCCCGAGCAAGGGCTACGGCCTGGGCTTTGAACTSGGCGCCGGCAGCACCATGGGSTCGCAGCACCTGCCYCTSASCCGCGCCGTGGGCCGCTGGCTCGGCATYGTGCCGCTGGAGCGSGGCCGCATCGCSMTRCGCGCCGARGGCGGCGCCGTGMTSGCCAAAGACTCGGCSCGCATTCCCGGCACCTTGCTGTTCCGAACGGGCGGCGACACCACCGTCCGCGGCTACGGCTATCGTGACATCGGCATCAAACTGGACAACGGTGTGACTGGGCCGGGCCGCTACATGGCGGTGGGCAGCGTGGAATACCAGCGCCCGATGCTGCGCGACGGCCGGCCCAGCGAATGGGAGAACACTTTCTTCATCGATGCAGGCGCCGTGGCAGACAACCCCAAAGACATGAAACCTTCCGTCGGCATCGGCACCGGCGTGCGCTGGAAAAGCCCTATCGGGCCGCTGCAGATTGACCTGGCCTATGGTGTGAAAGTCAAACAGCTGCGCCTGCACGTCAGCGTGGGATTTGTTTTCTGATGGACACGCCGAAGACCTCGATTCCTCCAGCCGCACCGGGGCCTGCACGCCCACCACGGCGCTGGCTGCGCGTCACAGCCTGGACCGCAGGCAGCGTGGTGGTGCTGGCTATCGGCGTCACTGCAGGCGCCTGGTGGTGGGCCGGCACCGACGGCTCACTGGCCACCGCATTGAACTGGATCGCTCGAACCCAGCCGCTGAGCGCCGAACGCGTGACAGGCTCGTTACGCGCGGGCGGGCATGTTGACCAACTGGTGTGGCAGCAAGATGGCTTGCGTGTGGATGTGAGAGATGTCACCCTCGCCTGGCAACCGTGGTCGCTGCTGCACGGCACGCTGGAGGTCAACCGGCTGGCTGCAGCCAGCGTGCAGGTCAACGATCAACGCTCGCCCTCGACCACGCCGTCGGTGCCGCCTTCAGCGCTGGGCTTGCCGCTGCCGGTGGTGCTTGACGGGTTTTCCATCGGGCAGTTTCAATGGACGGGCGGCGCGGCGTTTTCAGCCTCCGCCATCACTGGAAACTATGCGTTCAAGGGCATAGACCACCAGCTGGAATTGCTCAGCGCGCAGGTAGCGCACGGCCGCTACAACGGGCGCGCGACCTTATCGTCACACAGCCCGTTGAAGCTTGATGCCAGTCTGGCAGGCGCACTGGACACGCAGATTCCCGGCACAAAAGCGCCCGTGCCGCTGGCTTTCAAAGCCACGGCCCACGGCCCCCTCACCGAACTGCTGGTGAAGGCCGAGCTGCAAGTGAGCGCTCAGCCTTCCGCCACATCACCCCGCAAAAACCAGCGGCAACCACAGGCAACTGCAACAGCACGCGTGATGCCCTGGGCTCCACAACCCCTGCCGCAAGCTGATGCGGATTTTCGTGACCTGGATGTAGCAGCCTTCTGGCCCGAAGGCCCACAAACCTTGCTGACGGGCAGCGCCAACGTGCGGCCTGCAGCCTCTGCAAGTTCACCGGCAAGCGCTTCATCGACATCCGCCTGGCAGTTGCAACTGCAACTGGCCAATTCCCTGCCTGGCCCCTGGGACCAGCACAAGCTGCCCCTGGATCGGCTGGAAATCCAAGGCGAGTGGCGTAGCGGCATGGCCATGGTGCGCACGCTCAAGGCTCAGTTGGGCGGCGGCGAGCTGCTGGCCAGCGGCGAGTGGGCTGATGCGCCCACCACATCCCTTGCAGCACCCGCGTGGAAGCTGCGGGCAACGCTCCAACACGTCAACCCGGCCCTCTTGCACAGCCAACTGGCGCCGCTGCCGCTGGACGGCAAAGCCGACATCCGCAGCCAGGGCCCGGTCATAAGCTTTGACGCAAACGTGCAGGCAGCACGCAATGACGCCAGCGCCAGGAACAATCCGCTGGGCCAGCTGCGCCTGCGCGATGYCAGTGCCACCGGCAGCTGGAATGCCGAACAGGCCGGCGGCACGCTGGTGCTGTCGGCTCTGCGCGTACGCACCGACGACGCCGAGCTGGCAGGTCAGCTTGAGGCCCAACCCAGCGCAAAAGGCGGCAAGGGAAAACTCACACTGACAGCCCCCGGACTGGACGCTCAACTGCAAGGGGAACTGCGGCAAACCAGCGGCAAAGGCGACGTGAGCCTGCGCGGCCGCGACATGGCGCAAGCCCTGCGCTGGCTGCAAAAACTCCCGGGCCTGCCCGCATCATTGAAGAGCGCATCGGCGAGCGGCAGCGCCGAACTGCAAGCCAGCTGGCAAGGTGGCTGGCAAGATCCGGCCTTGCAGGCACGGCTGGACCTGCCTTCACTTGACTGGCGCATGGCAACGCCTGCGCCCGCCGCTGCGACAACTTCCAGCACAGCAGGAACAGCACCAGTCGCTACCGCAGAGGCCCTGAAAATCCGCGCCTTCCAGGCCACGCTTTCCGGCCGCCTGAGCCAGGCACAGCTGGCCACGCAAGGCCGCATGGAAGCAGGCCAGCGCCGCTACACCCTGCAGCTGGCGGCAGAAGGCGGGCGACTCAACAACGGCGCCGCACGCAACGCCCCGCTCGCTGAATCCGCGTGGCAAGGCCTGGTCAAGCAGCTCAGTGTGAGTGTGGAAGACCCCACGCTGGGCAAGGGGGCCTGGCAGCTCAAGACCCGCAGCACCGTGCCGCTCAAGTGGACGCCCGCGCGCAATGGTGACCTGTTTGAAAGCGGCGCGGGAGAAGCCCTTCTGGTCGCGCCGCCTTCGGGCGCATCCACCAGTGCCCCTTCGCAGGCCACGCTGGCGTGGCAACCGGTTCGCTGGCGGCCGGGCCGTGAACTCGTCACCGCCGGCAAGCTCAGCGGCCTGCCGCTGGCCTGGATAGAACTGCTGGCCGGCCCGCAAATGGCCGGCGCAGGCCTGGGCGGCACCCTGCTGCTGGATGGCGACTGGGACGCCACGCTGGGTGACACGCTGCGCCTGAAAGTCAGCCTCGCACGCAGCAGCGGCGACATCACCGTGCAAGCCGAAACCGTGCAAGGCATGGCGGCGCGCGTGGCGGCCGGCGTGAAGGAAGCGCGCCTCTCGCTGCAAAGCGAAGGCGAGGCCGTCACGCTGGCGCTGCGCTGGGACAGCGAACGCGCGGGCACGGCAGACGGCCAGCTCAGGACCCGTTTGGCCCGCGCGCCAGCCACCGCCGGCGGCGGCTGGCTCTGGCCGGCCGATGCACCGCTGGCCGGCCAGCTGCGCGCCCAGCTGCCGCGCATCGGCGTGTGGTCAGTGCTGGCGCCGCCGGGCTGGCGGCTGCGCGGCTCGCTGGGCGCTGACGTCGCGATCAGCGGCACCCGCGCCGCGCCGCAACTGGCCGGCGACCTGCAGGCCAACGACCTCGCCCTGCGCTCGGTGGTAGACGGCATCGAATTCGGCAACGGCCGCCTGCGCGCCAAACTCGACGGCACGCGCATGCGCATCAACGAGTTCACGCTGCAGGGCGCGGGCGACAAGGGCACGGGCGGCGTTCTCACGGCCCAGGGCGAAGCCGGCTGGGTGGAGGGCAAGCCGCAGGTGCAGCTCACGGCCAGGCTCGAAAGCTTGCGGGCCAGCATCCGTACCGACCGGCAACTGACGGTATCGGGCGAGGTGCAGGCCGGCCTCAAGGGACAACAAACTGAACTCACCGGCAAGCTGGTGATCGACCAGGCCCGCATCATCCTGCCCGACGAAGGTACGCCGCAACTCGGCGACGACGTGGTGGTGCGCACCACCCGCGGCGCGGCGGCGGGCCAAAAGGCACCCGCGCAGACCAGCGACGAAATCGCCGACCGCGACGCGCGCCCCGTCAAACTGGCGGTGGAGCTTGACCTGGGCCGCGACTTCCGCATCCAGGGCAAGGGCATAGACACGCGTGTGCGCGGCACGCTGGCCCTGAGCGGTGAAACGCTGCGCGAGCCCCGGCTCAACGGCACCATCAACACGGCAGGCGGCCAGTACCGCGCCTACGGCCAGCGCCTGGATGTGGAGCAAGGCATGCTGCGCTTTACCGGCGCCATCGACAACCCTTCGCTCGATATCCTGGCGATTCGCCCCAACCTCACGCAGCGCGTGGGCGTGCAAATTACCGGCACCGCCCTGCTGCCGCGCGTGCGCCTGTACGCGCAACCCGAGCTGCCCGACGCCGAAAAACTCTCGTGGCTGGTGGTGGGCCGCTCGTCGGCTTCAGGCGGAGCCGAAGCCGCGCTACTGCAGCAGGCCGCCCTGGCCCTGCTGGGTAGCAAAGGCGGCGGCATGTCGGGCGGCCTGGCTGCCTCGCTGGGACTGGACGAGCTGTCCTACCGCGGCGCATCCAGCAACACGGACGGCACCACGACAGAAGGCGCCGTCACGCTGGGCAAGCGCTTTTCGCGCAATTTCTACGCCGCCTATGAGCGCACCGTGACCGGCGCACTGGGCACGCTCTACGTGTTTTACGACCTCTCGCAACGCTTCACCGTGCGCGCCCAGGCCGGCCAGCAAAGCGCGGTGGACCTGATCTTCACCGTGCCTTACGACTGAGGTGATTCCTGAGGGCGAGGCCGGCTTTCGCCACCGAATACAATTGCAGCTTCTCCAAGAGAAGTGCCGCCATAGTTCAATGGATAGAACGAGTGCCTCCTAAGCGCTAGATACAGGTTCGATTCCTGTTGGTGGTACCACATACTCCTGTTTTAATAGCTGCTTGCGCCCGTCACTATTGGCCCGGAACGCTATTTCGCACATAAAAGTGCAACTGGCGACCTTTGACCTTTCAACGCCATAGTTCGCGCATGGCCTGGCTGAAGTTTTCTGCGAGCTGCCGCCTTTTCTCTGCACCTGGCCCGCTGGCCAGTACACGCTCCCCGGCTACAAATACCTCGCCAACCACTCCGCCTGGGCTCGAAAACACCAGCGCATCCAGCAGATGGTGAACCGGCACACCCAGCAACGCGGGCGAACCGGGATCCAGCGTCATGAAGTCCGCCCGATGCCCGGGCGCGAAACCACCCTGCATCCGGCCAGTTGCGGGGAAACCGCCCACCAGTGCGGATTCGAACAAGCCAGCCGCGCTGCTCTCGTGGCCCAGGATGCGGGCGGCGATGTTGCGCTGACGCAGCGTGAGGCGTTGCGAATATTCCAGCAGGCGCAGCTCTTCAGGCCAGCTGCGGGTGACGTGGCTGTCGGAGCCTATGGACCACTTGCCGCCTGCGGCTGCGTAGGCCGGCAAATCAAACACGCCGTCGCCCAGATTTGCTTCAGTTGCGGGGCAAATCACAATGGAGGCGCCTTTGCCCTGCACGCCTTGCAACTCGGCCGGTGTCGAGTGAGTGGCGTGCACCAGGTTCCAGCGGGCATCGACATCGGCGTTGTTGAGTAGCCATTCAATCGGGCGCTGGCCGGTGTGCGCCAGGCAGTCATCGACTTCCTGCGTCTGCTCAGCGATGTGGATGTGTACCGGCAGGCCGGCTGCTTTGGCTGCGCCTGTGAGCTCATGCAGCGCAGCCGGGCTGGCCGCGCGTAATGAATGCACGGCCACACCAGTATTGATGCGCGCGTCGCCCTTTGTCTGGCGCTGGATGTCTTCGACCATGCGCATGACGCTCTCGGGCGTCGATGAAAAACGGCGCTGGTCTTCCCGCAAACCCGTTGCCTTGAAGCCCGAGCGCATGTAGAGCGTGGGCAGCAAGGTGAGGCCAATACCCGTGCGCTGCGCGGCGCGCACAAGCGCCAGCGACATTTCTATCGGGTTGGCATAGGGCGCGCCGCTGATGTCGTTATGCAGGTAGTGGAAGTCACAGACCTGGGTATAGCCGCCGGCCAGCAGCTCGGCATAGAGCTGGCTTGCAATCGCTTCGAGCTGTTCGGGCGTGATGCGGTTGGCCGCGGTGTACATGCGGTCGCGCCAGCTCCAGAAATCGTCGGATGCATGGGCGCCCTCGCTGCGCCGCTCCGTCAGGCCCGCCATCGCGCGCTGAAAGGCATGGCTGTGCGCATTGACCAAACCAGGCAGGATCGGGCCAGGCAGACGCGTGGCGCCTTCTTGCTGCTGCGCCGTGGCGCCGGGCTCCACACTTTGCCAGGTGCCGTTGCCGGCGACCGTCAGCAGTACGTCTTTGGCCCATGCACCCTGCACCCAGGCCGCTTCGGTGAAAAACCGGCTTGCTTCACTTTTCATAGCAGCACACGCAAGCCAGCAGGGCGCTGAAGACCATTTTCTCTAACAAAGGCTGAACTTTCGATGCCAGCATTTCGTCGTACGCGTAGGGAGGCGCTTCCTGCATATAGAGGCTCTGGCACATCTCAAGCTGCACGGCATGCACATCGCTGTCCGGCTGGCCGTAGTGGCGCGTGATGTAGCCCCCCTTGAAGCGGCCGTTAACGGCGGTGGTGATATGGGGCGCGGCGGCGCAGGCCTGTACCACTGCAGCGGTGATGGTTTCATTCGCACTCGCACCGCTGGCCGTGCCGATGTTGAGATCGGGCAGCTTGCCTTCAAAGAGCCAGGGAATTTGCGAACGGATGCTGTGCGCATCCCACAACAAGGCAAAGCCGTGCTGGGCTTTCAGCCGCGCCAGCTCACCGGCCAGTGCCGAATGGTAGGGCTGCCAGTAGGCCTCGCGACGGCGCGCGCGTTCTTCGGGTGCGGGCTCGTGGCCTGCTTTGTAAAGCGGCGCGCCACTGAAAAAGTGCGTGGGGCACAGCTCGGTGTTGGATGCACCGGGGTACATGGGCACATCGTCGGGCGGGCGGTTCAGGTCAATCACATAACGCGAATAGTGCGGCCGCAATACGCTGGCGCCCAGCGCCGGCAAAAAGTTGTAGAGCAGATGCAAATGCCAGTCGGTGTCCTCGACCCGGAGGGCTTCATCGGTGTAGCCGCCCKTGAGTTCGGCCGGTATCTCGGTGCCGATGTGCGGCATGCTGACCAGCAGCGGAACCGTACCCTGGTGCAATGTAAAAACTTCGCTCGAGCGTTCGTTCATAAGACCTGGCCCTTGAAAACTGTTTGAAAGCGCGGGTTCGCGCCAAAGGCGTAGCTCAGCTCCGCCGGCCGCTCAACACCCCACAGCACAAAATCAGCCCGCATGCCGGCGGCCAGCACGCCCCGGTCGCGCAGACCTAGCGCAGCGGCGGCATGGCGCGTGACGCCGGCCAGCGCTTCTTCAGGCGTCAGGCGGAACAGCGTGCACGCCATGTTGAGCATCAGCAGCAAAGAGGTGCAGGGCGAGCTGCCCGGGTTGCAGTCGGTAGAAATCGCCATCGCCACGCCGTGCTCGCGCAGCAAGGCCATAGGCGGCAACTTCGTTTCACGCAAGAAATAAAACGCACCGGGCAACAGCACCGCCACGGAACCGGCGGCCGCCATCGCCTGCGCGCCCTCAGCCGACAACCACTCCAGGTGGTCGCAGCTGAGCGCGCCATAGCGCGCCGCGAGCTGCGCGCCACCACTGTCGCTGAGCTGCTCGGCATGCAGCTTGACAGGAACGCCCAGGGCCTTGGCCGCGGCAAAAACCCGCTCGGTCTGCGCGGGGCTGAAAGCAATGCGCTCGCAAAACGCGTCGACCGCATCAACCAGTCCTTCGGCGTGCAGCGCCGGCAGCATTTCCAGTACGGCATCAACATAGGCGTCAGTGCGCCCGGCGAATTCAGCCGGCACCGCATGGGCACCCAAAAAAGTGGTGCGAATATCCACCGCATGGGTTTTCCCCAGCGCGCGCGCCACCGACAGCGTCTTGCGTTCATGCTCCAGCGCCAGGCCATAGCCGGACTTGATCTCGAGTGTGGTCACGCCTTCGGCAATCAATCGTTGAAGCCTGGCCGCACTCTGCGCTTGAAGTTGCTGCGTGCTGGCGGAGCGAGTCGCCTTCACGGTCGAGGCGACGCCGCCACCGGCAAGGGCAATCTCTTCATAGGTCGCGCCGTTCAAGCGCAACTCGAATTCGTGGGCGCGGTCGCCACCGTAGACAAGATGGGTGTGGCAATCGATGAGACCGGGAGTGACCAATGCACCGCCGGCGTCATGCTGCGTTGTGCAGCGAGCGAAAAGGTCTGCAGGCACATCAGCACGTGGGCCCACCCACACGATGGATTCGCCCTCCACCACCAGCGCAGCATCTTCAATCAACCCATAAGGMTGTGCGGCRCCGGCTTGCAGCGTGGCCGCGCGGCAGTTGGTCCAGAGTTGCAGGCTCATGCGGGTATCTCCATCCAGAGGGCTTGCTCTGCAGCGATGCGAACCGCAGCGCTACCCGTTACCGTGCGCCAGGCCAGCGCCGCTGGTTCCAGCTGCAAAACTTCTTCATCAAATAACACTGTAGCGCTTGATCCGTATGCGTACACAGCTATCGTTTTCATAGCATGCAGGGTTTCTGAAAAACGTCCTGCCACGCGAACCATGCGGGAAGGCGCGTTGCCCCGGCGCACCATCAGGTTGAAATCGCGCGTCTTGCCGTCAATCAAGCCGCAACCGGTTTCCGCAGCGCCATCAAAAAAGAGCGGCGCGTCGCTGGCTGTTACGCGGTGCGGCACACCCGCTACGTCCAGGTGAACCCCCGCGCCTTCAAGCACCGCGAACCAGCGCTCGATGCCTTCGAACTTCGAAAACGGTCCGCTCTTGTCCACATCCGCCACCGACATGCGCCACGCCCAGTCACCCGCATCTGGCCACATGGCCAGCTCACGCGTGACGCCACCGCCATTGCGCCACGGCGTCGCGGGGATGTCGACCAGCCGCACGATGTTCCAGCTCATTGAGGAAACCTCCGCGCCACAGCGCTGGGGTATGAGCCCATGGGACAGCCCGGCGGGCTCATGCCTGAAACTTCCCGGCAAAACTGTAACGAGAGCCTGGGTACACCAGGCGCGCCACACTGGCGATGTTGCTGCCGCTCACGGTGCGCCGCATCATGGCGAGGCACGCCTCTGCGGGCTTGATGTCCAGGTGTTTGGCCTCCAACGCCGAGGGCAGGCAGGCCTCAATGGAATAGCTGGCCTCGGTGAGCGGCGCCTGCTCGAGCAAATGGTGGGTGGGTGTGGTCTGGGTGAAGTCGGTCTTTAAATAATCAGGTGCCGCCGCCGGGTTCACATATCGGTCTTCATACTGAATCGGCACGCCGTTCTCCAGGTGAATCAATATCGTGTGAAACACCCGCCCGCCCGGCCGCAAGCCCAGGGTGCGCGCCAGGTCGGCGCTGGCTTTTTCAGATTCAGCGAGCAGCACGCGCGAAGTGTGTACGTGCCCCCGTTCCACCACTTCCTCATGAATGTCACGAATGGTCAGTGTGGAGGAAATGYGGTGCAGCTCCGCCACAAAAGTGCCGGAGCCCTGGATGCGCGTAACCATGCCCTCGCCCATCAACTCGCGCAGCGCCCGGTTGACCGTCATGCGGCTCACGCCGAACTGCTCCATGAGCACGGCTTCGCTGGGCACCGGGTCGCCGGGCTTCCAGGTGCCGGCACTGATGCGTTTTTTGATGAATGCCTTGACCTGACCGTAGGCAGGCAGTGGTGTGGTGGCCATGGTTCAGCGGAGTGCTCGCGTGTGTAAAAAATCATTGTCACCGCAAAAGTCCCGACCTTTCATCGGCCGGTCAGGGTTGCCGGCCCGGCTTTTGCGCACAAACCATAGATTACCGCAGTTGACACAAGTTGTATAGACAACTACGATTTATCCTGTCGCCGGTTGATTCCTTTTTTCTGGTGCTGTGAAATTCCCCTGTTATCCCGTCTTCTCCGGAGCAGTCTCATGTCCGATCTTTCCCAAACCCCTTTTCTGGATAGCAAGGCCCGCCCCGTGCGCGCGCCCCGCGGCAGCACCCTTACCTGCGCCAACTGGCAAATCGAGGCGGCCTACCGCATGATCCAGAACAACCTGGACCCGGAAGTCGCCGAAAACCCTGACGAGCTCGTGGTGTACGGCGGCATTGGCAAGGCAGCCCGCAACTGGCCGGCCTTTGACGCCATCCTTGATTCCCTGCGCAAACTCAAAGCCGACGAAACCCTGCTGGTGCAGTCGGGCAAGCCGGTCGGCGTGTTCCGCACCCACACGGGCGCGCCGCGCGTGCTGATCGCCAATTCCAACCTGGTACCCAAGTGGGCGACCTGGGAGCATTTCAACGAACTGGACCGCGCGGGCCTGATGATGTACGGCCAGATGACGGCCGGCAGCTGGATCTACATCGGCACCCAGGGCATCGTTCAGGGCACGTATGAAACTTTTGTGGAAGCCGGCCGCCAGCATTTCAACGGCGATCTCGCAGGCCGCTGGGTGCTGACCGCCGGCCTGGGCGGCATGGGCGGCGCGCAGCCGCTGGCCGCTACCTTTGCCGGCGCCTGCTCGCTCAACATCGAGTGCCAGCAGTCCAGCATCGACTTCCGGCTGCGCACGCGCTATGTCGACAAGCAGGCCAAAGACCTTGACGAAGCGCTGGAGATGATCAAGCACCACACCTCGCGCAAAGAAGCCGTCTCCATCGCCCTKTGCGGCAACGCGGCGGAGATCGTTCCGGAGCTGGTCAAGCGCGCCAAAGCCGGCGGCATACGCCCCGACATCGTCACTGACCAGACCTCTGCCCACGACATCATCAATGGCTACCTGCCCGCAGGCTGGTCGGTCGCGCAATGGCGCGCCGCGCAAAAAGACCCTGCCCAGCACGCCGCACTGACAAAAGCCGCTGGCGAATCCTGCGTGGCGCACGTCAAAGCCATGCTGGCCTTCCACGAAATGGGCATTCCCACGGTGGACTATGGCAACAACCTGCGTCAGGTCGCCAAGGATTTCGGCGTCGAAAACGCCTTTGACTACCCCGGCTTTGTGCCCGCCTACATTCGCCCGCTCTTTTGCCGCGGCGTCGGCCCCTTCCGCTGGGTGGCACTCTCAGGCGACCCGGAAGACATCCAAAAAACCGACGCGAAGATGAAAGAACTCTTTCCCAACAACAAGCACCTGCACCGCTGGCTGGACATGGCCGAAGAGCGCATCGCCTTCCAGGGCCTGCCGGCGCGCATCTGCTGGATAGGACTGGGCGAGCGTCACCTGGCAGGCCTGGCCTTTAACGAGATGGTGAAAAACGGTGAGCTCAAAGGCCCCATCGTGATCGGCCGCGACCACTTGGACAGCGGCTCCGTCGCCTCGCCCAACCGCGAGACCGAGGCCATGAAAGACGGCAGCGATGCCGTGAGCGACTGGCCGTTGCTGAACGCGCTGCTCAACACCGCCAGCGGCGCAACCTGGGTCAGCCTGCACCATGGCGGC
The DNA here is from genome assembly GCF_056402675.1 of Polaromonas sp. P3_C2. Taxonomy (NCBI): domain Bacteria; kingdom Pseudomonadati; phylum Pseudomonadota; class Betaproteobacteria; order Burkholderiales; family Comamonadaceae; genus Polaromonas; species Polaromonas sp. P3_C2. Next base: position 17,474 of record NZ_JBFUGX010000012.1, read on the forward strand.
GGCGTCGGCATGGGCTATTCGCAGCACTCGGGCGTGGTCATCGTGTGCGACGGCACTGCCGAGGCGTCGGAAAAGCTCGCGCGTGTGCTATTCAACGACCCGGCGACCGGCGTGATGCGCCATGCCGACGCGGGTTATGACATCGCGAAACAAAGCGCCACAGACAACGGGCTGAACCTGCCCATGATGGGACGCTGAAGCGTGGCGTTCCGCTCGAACCACGCGCCAGTATGGCCGGCGGCGCATAGCCGCCCCCTTTGACGAAACCCGGACATCTCCCTCATGAACATCCAACCTGGCTATCTCACGCTGTCCCAGCTTCGGCAAATCCACACCAGGCGTGAAACACTCGCCATTGACCTGTCTGCTGTAGCGGGCATTCGCGCCAGTGCAGCCCTGGTACAGCAGGCGGCACAGGGTGGTGCCGCCGTCTACGGCGTCAACACCGGCTTTGGCAAGCTGGCCAATCAGCGCATAGCGCAGGCCGACCTCGAAATCCTGCAACTTAACCTGCTACGGTCTCACGCCGTGGGTGTGGGCGAGCCCATGCCCGAGCGCGTGGTGCGACTGGTGCTGCTGCTCAAGGCCGCGAGCCTGGCACGCGGTTATTCCGGTGTGCGAGAAGTCGTGATCGATACACTGATAGCGCTCTACAACAAAGGCCTGACGCCGGTGATCCCCTGCCAGGGCTCGGTAGGCGCTTCGGGCGACCTGGCCCCCTTGGCCCACCTGTGCCTGCCACTCATTGGCGAAGGCGAAGTCTTCTACCAAGGTGAGCGCATGGCCGCGGGTGATGCGCTCAAACAGGTATCCATCACGCCGGTGAAGTTGTCGGCCAAGGAAGGCCTGGCGCTGATCAACGGCACTCAGGTCTCGACCGCGCTGGCGCTGGATGCACTGCTCGCCACCGACCGCCTGTTTGAAGCCGCTGTGATCTCGGGCGCCGTCACGCTGGACGCTGCGCGCGGCAGCGACGGCCCGTTTGACCCACGCATCCACGCCGTGCGCGGCCAACCGGGCCAGATCGACTGCGCTGCGGCCTACCGCGCCATCATGGTGGGCAGCGAGATTCGCCGCTCGCACCTCGAAGGCGACGACCGCGTGCAAGACCCTTACTGCCTGCGCTGCCAGCCACAGGTGATGGGTGCCTGCCTGGACCAGATGCGTTACGCCACGCAGGTGCTAATGCGCGAAGCCAATGCCGTGACCGACAACCCGCTGGTGTTTGCTGACGATGCAACGCTGCTCTCCGGGGGGAATTTCCATGCGGAGCCGGTCGCATTGGCTTGCGACGCGCTGGCAGTCGCCATCGCCGAAATCGGAGCCATCACAGAGCGCCGCATCGCCATGCTGGTCGACACCGTAGCCTCGCGCCTGCCGGCCTTTCTGACACCCGAGCCGGGCCTCAATTCCGGCTTCATGATCGTGCATGTCACTGCCGCAGCACTGGCGTCAGAGAACAAATCACTCGCCCACCCGGCCAGCGTGGACAGCCTGCCAACATCGGCCAATCAGGAAGACCATGTGAGTATGGCCACATTCGCGGCGCGCCGGTTGCAACCCATGCTGCGCAACACCGAATACATCGTGGCGATCGAACTGCTGGCTGCCGCACAAGGTATTGAATTTCTGCGACCGCTCAAGAGTTCCACCGTGCTGGAGGGTGTGCTGCAACTGGTGCGCCAGGTCTCGCCGGCCATGATGCATGACCGCAGCCTTGCGCCCGACATGGAGAAGGTGCACCAATTGGTGGCGGGCGGGCTGATTGGTCTGGCCGGTGAAGCGCAAATCACCGAGCTAACGGCCTTGCGGCTGGCATGAAGCCTGCATACAGTAGCGATATCCCAACCCGTTCCCTACAGGAGAAATCTTTCATGAAGAAGCACCTTGCCTTTTCACTGCTGGCCGCTTCGGCCGCACTGGCCACGATGAATGCCCAGGCGCAGGAAACCAAAGTCGCCGTCGGCATCTCGGGGTGGACGGGCTTCGCCCCGTTGACACTGGCCAAGGAAGCCAACATCTTCAAGAAAAACGGGCTCGACGTCTCCATCAAAAAGATTCCGCAAAAAGACCGCCACCTGGCCATTGCCTCGGGTGATGTGCAGTGCGCCGCCACCACGGTAGAAACCTGGGTGGTGTGGAATGCCAACGGCGTGGCTACCACGCAGATCTTCCAGCTCGACAAGAGCTATGGCGCCGACGGCATGGTGGTCAAACCCGCCATCACCAAGATCACCGACCTCAAAGGCAAGACCGTGGCCGCCAGCGCGCCYGGCACCTCGCCTTACTTCGCCCTGGCCTGGATGCTGAAGAAAAACGGCATGAGCACCAAGGATGTGAAGATCGTCAACCTCGAGCCGCAGGCCGCGGCCAACGCCATGATTGCCGGCACCGACGGTGTGGATGCCGCCATGACCTACGAGCCTTACCTGGGTGCGGTGCGCGCCAAGCCAGAGGCTGGCAAGATCCTCGCCACCACGCTGGACTACCCCATGGTGATGGACACATTTGGCTGCACGCCCAAATTCCTGGCAGAAAACCCCAAAGCCGCCAAGGCTCTGGCCGACAGCTACTTTGAGGCTGTCGAGATGATCCAGAAGGAACCCAAGAAGAGCTTCGAGATCATGGGCGCTGACGTGAAGCAGACCGGCGATGCCTTTGAAGCCTCCTCCAAATACCTGCGCTGGCAAGACCGCGCGGCGAATCAGAAATTCTTTGCCGGTGAGCATGCTGCCTTCAGCAAGGAAGCGGCTGACCTGCTGCTCGAAGCCGGCATCATCAAGTCGCTGCCAGACATGACCAAGCTGGCTGACACCCGGTTCATCAAATGAGCTCCCCCCCGAAGCGGCCTTCGGCCGCTCCG
>NZ_JBFUGX010000013.1:0-18637 GCF_056402675.1 Polaromonas sp. P3_C2
TACCGCCCCGACACCCTGGTCTGGAGCGCTGAAGGCGGCAAGCTCGACTTGCTTCATCACGGGCTGATGAGCACGCTGCCCTACAGCCATCTCATTGTTGCCACCGGCGCGACAGACCGTGTCCTGCCTTTTCCCGGCTGGACTTTGCCCGGCGTCTATACGCTGGGCGCCGCGCAGGTGGCCCTGAAATTCCAGGGCTGCGCAATTGGCTCGCGCGTGGTGTTTGCCGGCACCGGGCCGCTGCTGTATTTGATTGCTTACCAGTACGCCAGGGCCGGCGCCAAAGTTGTGGCGGTGCTCGATACGGCCAGTTTTGCAGGCAAGGCCGCCGCCGTGCCCGCCATGCTGCGCCAGCCGGCGCTATTGGCCAAGGGCCTTTATTACCTGGGCTGGTTGCGCATGCATGGCGTCGCGGTGCACCAGGGCGTGGAACTGGCAGGCGCCACAGGCGATGAACGCGTGCAGGCGATGCACTGGCGCAAGGGCGGCCGCGCGCACGAGATCGCCTGCGACGGCGTGGGTTTTGGCTACGCGCTGCGGCCCGAAACGCAGCTGGCCGATTTGCTGGGCTGCCGTTTTCGCTATGACAACCTGCAGCGCGGCGCATTGCCCGAGCGCGACGCCATGGGCCGCTCCAGCGTGGCAGGTGTTTACCTGGCTGGCGATGGTGCCGGCATCATGGGCGCTGATGCCGCGGAATGGGCTGGCGAGCGTGCCGCGCTGGCGCTGCTGGCGGACACCGGGCACAGGATCGATGTGGCACGCGCGGCCTCGCTCGAAAACCAGCTTTCGCGTACGGCGGCCTTTCGGGAAGGGTTGGAGCGCGCCTTTCCGTTTCCCGTTGACTGGGCTGCAGCCGCCCCTGATGAACTGGTGGTCTGCCGCTGTGAAGAAATCACCGCGGGCGAGTTGCGCCAGTGCGTGGCCGACACCGGCGCGCGCGAGATGAACCGCCTCAAGGCGCTGACGCGGGTGGGCATGGGGCGCTGCCAGGGGCGTACCTGCGGCGTGGCGGCGGCGGAAATCCTCGCACAGGCCTGCGCTGTATCGCCTGATGCCGTAGGCCGGCTACGCGGCCAGTCACCCATCAAGCCCCTGCCATTTTCGGCCGTGGCCGCCCAGGCAATGAAGCAGGAGGGCGTGTAGTGGAACGCGTCACGGCCGACGTTGCGATTGTGGGCGGCGGCATCATGGGCTCGTCTGCGGCCCTGTTCCTGCGTCGCATGGGCTTTTCGGTGGTGCTGCTGGAGCGCGACCTCTGCGGCTCCCGTTCCAGCGGTGTCAACTACGGCGGCGTGCGTCGCCAGGGCCGGCCGCTCAGCCAGTTGCCGCTGTCGCAGCGCGCGCAAGGCTTGTGGGCGCAATTGCCTGCGCTGATCGGCATCGACGGCGAATACCTCCCTTCGGGTCACCTCAAGATCGCGCGCAGCGAAGCCGACCTGGTCTCGCTCGAAAGCTACCGCGAGCGCACGTTGGGCTTTGGCATGGATTTGCAGATGCTCTCCGTGCGCGCCTTGCGCGAGCGTTGTCCATGGCTGGGAAAAGCTGCGATAGGCGCTTCACTGTGCCCTGGTGACGGRCAGGCCAACCCGCGCCTCGTGTCGCCGGCCTTTGCGCTAGCCGCGCGCAAGCTCGGTGCCGACGTGCGCGAACAGGCTCGCGTGGATGAGGTGGCGCGCGATGGGTCGGTGTTTGTGCTGCGTTCTGGCGATGCGCTGGAGGTTCGCGCCAAACACCTGCTCAATTGCGCGGGCGCATGGGCCGGCGCCCTCGCGGCGCAATTTGGCGAACCTGTGCCGATGGAGGCCGGGCACCCTGAGATGTCGGTGACCGAGCCGTTGCCGGCGTTCATGAACCTCAGCCTTGGCGTGGAAGGCGGTGGCATCTATGCCCGCCAGGTGGCCCGCGGCAACTGCGTCATCGGTGGCGGCCGGGGTTACGCGCTGGACGACCAGCGTGCCCGCGCACAGCGCAGCGGCCTGGCCGGCCTGATGCAGCAAACCGTCGAGCTGCTGCCGGCGCTGAAACACGCGCACATCATCCGCACCTGGAGCGGCACCGAAGGCTACCTGCCCGACCGCCAGCCGGTGATAGGGCCGAGCGCCACCACACCGGGCCTGATTCATGCATTCGGATTCGCCGGGGGCGGCTTCCAGCTGGGGCCGGGCGTGGGTGCGGTGCTGGCCGACCTGGTGTGTGAGGGCCGCAGCGCCACGCCAATTGACGCTTTTTCGATTGAACGCTTTTCCGCAAACCCGCGTGCGACAACCGCCGGGCCCGTTTCTTTCTCCGTTGTCTAGTCCTCTTCACAGTCCTCCTCAATTTCACTGCCTTCACTTCACCAACGCCACCAGGAGCTTTCCATGAACATCTCCCTACGATTCCTGACCGCCCGCGCTACAGCGGTGTCGCTTGCCGTTGCAGCCGCCGGCCTGGCCGGCGGAAACGCCATGGCCCAGACCAAGACGCTGTACATCGGCATGAACGGCGGCACCATGGAAAAAACCTACACCGAGAACGTCTTCGGCGCGTTTGAGAAGGCCAACAACGTCAAGGTCGTGGTCGTGCCCGGCACCTCGTCAGACATCCTGGCCAAGGCGCAGGCCAACAAGGACAACCCGCAGATGCACGTGATGTTCCTGGACGACGGCATCATGTACCGCGCCATCGGTATGGGCCTGTGCGAGAAGATGCAGGCCACCCCTGCGTTGAATGACCTGTTTCCCACGGCGCGCTTCAAGGGCGACATGGCCGCCGGCGTCAACATCGGCATGACCGGCATTGCCTACAACRAGAAGATGTTCGCCGAAAAAGGCTGGACACCGCCGACTTCCTGGATGGACATGGCCAACCCGAAGTACAAGGGCAAGGTGGTGTTCCAGTCGCTGTCGTCGTCGACCTTCGGCCTGCACGGCTTCCTGCTGTTCAACCGCATCCAGGGCGGCAATGACAAAAATGTGGAGCCCGGCTTCAAGGCCTGGCCCACCACCATAGGCCCCAATGTGCTCGAGTACATCCCGAGCTCGGCCAAGATCGCTGAAATGGTGCAGACCGGCGAGGCCGCGATGTTCCCGCTCACGCCCACCGCCGTCGGCGTGCTCAAGGAAAAAGGCCTGCCCGTGGAATACGTGCAGCCCAAGGAAGGTTCGGCCGTGCTGACGGTGGGTGAATGCGTGATCGCGAAGAACAGTGAACCTGCGCTGGCTCACAAGCTGGCCCAGTACCTGCTGTCGCCTGAGGCGCAGGCCGCGGCGCTGGAGTTTGGCGACCAGATACCGTCCAACCCCAAAACCAAGGCCAGCGGCAAGGCCGCCGCGCTTGTGACCCAGATGAACACCTACATGAAGACGGCGACCACGGTGGACTGGGATGCCATCAACGAGAACCGCCCAGCCTGGAATGCGCGCTGGAACAAGACGGTCGAGCGCTGATCATCTATTGCCTGCACCTTTCGCAGGCGCCGCATGCAAAAACCCGAAGCGGGCCTTTCCGGGCCACTTCGGGTTTTATGCATTTTTAGGCCTCCAGCGCAGTAGGGATGAGCGCGAGCAGCTATTAAATCTATAACAATCTAGTTCCGCCGGCCGCGCAGCAAACGCAAGCCATTGCCCACCACCAGCAGGCTGGCGCCCATGTCGGCAAACACCGCCATCCACATCGTTGCCGTGCCGAAGATGGCCAGGAGCAGGAAGATGCCCTTGATGCCCAGGGCCAGGCTGATGTTCTGCCACAGGATGGCATGCGTGCGTTGTGACAGCCGCACCGTTTCGGCCACACGCTCCAGGTTGTCGTTCATGATCACCACGTCGGCCGCTTCCATGGCCGTGTCGGCGCCGGCGCCGCCCATGGCGAAGCCGATGTCGGCCTGCGCCAGCGCGGGCGCGTCGTTGATGCCGTCGCCTGTCATGCCGGTGGCGCCGTAGTGCCGCTGCATTTCCCTGATGGCTTCGAGCTTGGCCTCGGGTAGCAGGTCGCCGCGCGCGTCGCTGATGCCGGCCTGCGAAGCGATGGCTTGCGCGGTGGCAGCATTGTCACCGGTCAGCATCACGGGCGTGACGCCCAGGGCCTGCAGTTCGGCAATCGCCCGCCGGGACGTTGGCTTGATGGTGTCGGCCACTGCGGACAGGGCCAGCACGCGCGTCCCGTCGGCCAGCAGCGTCACAGTGCGGCCTTGCTGTTCATGCCGGGCGAGTTCGGTTTCCAGTTCCACACTGCACAGGCCCAACTCATGGATGAGGCGGTGATTGCCCAACACGAGGCGTTGGCCCTGGGCCGTTCCCTCAACGCCACGGCCCGGCAGGGCCTTGAAGGCTTGTACCTCGGCGGCATCGGTGTTCAGTCCCGCCGCAATCGCTTTGGACACCGGATGATCAGATCGTGAGGCCATGCCGGCGGCCAGCTGCGCGGCCATCGCTGCGTCGGCATTGCCCCAGGTACGCCAATCCACCAACTGGGGCTTGCCCTCCGTGATGGTACCGGTCTTGTCGAGTGCGATGGCTTTGAGCAGGCGCGCCTGCTCGAGGTAGGTGCCGCCCTTGATGAGGATGCCCTGGCGCGCGGCGGCCGAAAGCCCGCTTACCACCGTGACGGGCGTGGAAATCACCAGCGCGCAGGGACAGGCGATGACCAGCAGCACCAGCGCCTTGTATGCCGACTCTTGCCAGCTCAGGCCCGCCAGCAGCGGCATCAGCACGGCGACGGCAACGGCGATGGCGAACACTGCCGGCGTGTAGACGGCGGCAAAGCGGTCGACAAAACGTTGCGTGGGCGCGCGGCTGCCCTGGGCCTGCTCGACGGCATGGATGATGCGTGCCAGCGTGGTGTTGCCGGCCGCCGCCGTGACGCGGATTTCCATCTCACCTGTTTCGTTGATGGTGCCTGCAAAGACGGTGTCGCCCGGCTCCTTGTCGACCGGAATGCTTTCGCCGGTGATGGGCGCCTGGTTGACCGCGCTGCTGCCCAGGGTCACCAGGCCGTCCAGCGGTACGCGCTCGCCGGGGCGTATGCGCACCAGGGCCTGCAGCGGCACGGCGGCCACCGGCGTGTTGGCCCACGCGCCGTCTTCGCCCTGCATCAAGGCCTGCTCTGGTGCCATGTCCAGCAGGCCCTTGATGGCGTTGCGCGCGCGGTCCACGGCTTTGGCTTCGATCAGCTCGGCAATGGCATAGAGCGCCATCACCATCGCGGCTTCCGGCCACTGGCCGATCAGGAAAGCGCCGGTGACGGCGACCGACATCAGCGCGTTGATGTTGAGCTTGCCGCGCAGCAGGGCGGCCATGCCCTTTTTATAGGTGTCCAGGCCGGCCAGGCCAATGGCCAGCGCCGCCACCGCCATGCCGGCGATTTTCCAGGCCAGCAGCTCGGGCGCAAAAAACGACACAGCCTCGGCGCCCACGGCCAGCACCAGCGCCGCGGCCAGGCGGGTGACACCGCTGCCAAAACCGTCAAAACCGCCATCATGGCTGTGGTCGTGCCCATGCCCCTCATGGTCGTGGCCGCCTGTATGCGTGCTGGCACCCTGGGCAGGCTGAGGGTCAAACCCGGCCTTGCGGATCGCGTCCAGGGCAGTCGCACAGGCTTCTTCGCTGGCGTCTATTCGCAGCGTGCGTGCGCCCAGCTGGAAGCCCAGCGACCGGATACCGGCGATCGGCTCCAGCGCGCGCCGGATGTCAGACTCTTCGGCGCTGCAGTCCATGGTGGCGATGCGGAAAATCCGCCCCGCGGTACCCGCGGCATTGGATACAGGTGCGTGTGCGGCGTGGGCGCCGCCACAGCAGTCGCCGGTAGGGGCATCCACGCCGGAAACAAGGGTTTTTTCAGATTTCATGGCCTAATTGGAAACCCTGTAGCGGCCTTAGAGTCAAGCTGGCTGCTGAAGTGACCCTACAGCAATGTGGGGACGATGTTCAAGGAGTCGCCATGAAAATCGGAGAACTGGCCAAAACCGCACAGACCCAGACGGAAACCATCCGTTACTACGAACGTGAGGGTCTGTTGCCCGAAGCGGCGCGCACCGACGCCAATTACCGCATCTATGACGAAAGCCATGTGCAGCGCCTGGCCTTCATACGCCACTGCCGGTCGCTGGACATGACGCTGGCGGAAATTCGCGCACTGCTGAACTTCAAGGATGCGCCGGCCGGCAGCTGTGACGACGTCAACAGCCTGCTGGACGAGCACATCAGCCACGTCGCCACCCGCATCCGCGAACTCAAGGCGCTGGAAAAAGACCTCAAGGCTCTGCGTGAGCAGTGTGCCAGAGGCCAGGCCGGGGGCGACTGCGGCATCCTCAGCGGCCTGGAAAAAGCTGCACTGCGGCAAAGCCAGAACCGTACCCCCGCCGGGCGCGGCCATGCGCATATCCACGGCGCGCACCCGCAGGTCGGTGTGCCCGCCAAAGAAGAGGGCCGCCAAAAGACCGCTACCGGCAAGGCGGCTGCCGAGCGCAAGTGACAAAACGCGGCCCGGTATTTTTACAAAGCACTTGCTTGCTAAAAATATCGGGTTTTGCTAAGGTCCGTCCTTATGGACAAACCTGCCGCGCGTTCGCGACCTGCCGCACGCGCTCATACCCCTTCGAAAACCGCAACCGGCAGCGCTGAAAAGCGTCCGCGCGGCCGGCCGCGCAAAACCCTGGACGAACGCGACGACGGCAACCGGCGGGTCGAACTCGTCAATGCGGCCGCCCGGTTGTTCCGAAAAAAAGGCTTTGACGCCACCAGCACGCGCGACATCGCAGCGGCCGTCGGCATGCACAGCGGTTCGCCCTTCTACCACTTCAAAAGCAAGGCGGCACTCCTCAATGCCGTGATGGAAGAGGGCATGCGCTCGGCGATTCAACGCCAGGCCGCGGCCCTGCAGGCGGCGGGGCTCTCTACCGCTGAGGCGCCAGCGCTGCTGCACGTGCTGATCCGCAATCACTTTGACGTGCTGCTGGGCCCCGGCAGCGACTTCATCCCTGTGATGCTTTACGAGTCGCGTTCGATCACAGCCCGGCAGCGCAACCTGCTGGCCAGACTGCAAAGCAATTACGAAGCTGTCTGGGAGCCTGTGCTGAAGGCGTTGGCCGCGGCAGGGCAACTCAAGGGACCGGTGAAGCTTTCGCGCCTTCTGATCTTTGGGGCACTCAACTGGTCGGTGCAGTGGTTTGATGCAAAAAAAGATGCGTCACTGGACGATCTGGCGGATGCGGCCATGGCGCTGTTCATTGGAGAAAAGACTCCGAAATCTCCGGCAAGAAAGATCCGCGCATGAGTTACCAATCCGTGTTCCAACCCAGTCTTTTTGCCGGTCAGGTCATTGTTGTCACCGGCGGCGGCTCCGGCATTGGCCGCTGCATCGCGCATGAACTCGCTGCGCTGGGCGCGCATATGGTGCTGATAGGCAGGAATATCGAGAAACTTCACAGCGTGGCCGGCGAAATCGTGGCGCAGGGCGGGCGCGTGAGTTTTCACCCCTGTGACATCCGCCTGGAAGAGGCCGTCAAGACCACCATCGCCGCCATCGTGGTGGCGCAGGGCCGTATCGATGGGCTTGTCAACAACGCGGGCGGCCAGTACATCACGCCGCTGGAATCCATCAGCGCCAAGGGCTGGGAGGCCGTCATCAACACCAACCTGACCGGCGGCTTCCTGATGGCGCGCGAATGCTACCTGCAAGCCATGCAGGAAAAGGGCGGCAGCATCGTCAACATAGTGGCCGACATGTGGGGTTCCATGCCCAGCATGGGCCACAGCGGCGCGGCGCGCGCCGGCATGGTGAGCTTCACCGAAACCGCGGCGGCCGAATGGGCCCATAGCGGCGTGCGGGTGAACGCGGTCGCGCCCGGCTACATCGCCTCCAGCGGCATGGACCACTACCCGCCCGAGGCCGGCCCCATGCTGCGCGAGATGCGCCACACGGTGCCACTGGGCCGCTTCGGCACCGAAAGCGAAACCTCGGCGGCCGTCGTCTTCCTGCTCAGCAAGGCCGCCAACTTCATCAGCGGCAGCACCTTGCGCGTCGACGGCGCCAGGCCCCAGATGCGCATGGGCTGGCCCATGCAGCGGCCCGATACTGACGCGCTGCAGCGTGATGCGATCAAACCTTTCGATGGTTTTCACCTGGCTGAGACCCCCAAGGTCTTCCAGTCATGACGCTGTTCCAGTCTGCGTGGAATGCGCAATCGCCACAAGCCATGCAGCGGCGTGAGGCCATGCTGTCGCGCATCGCCGCATTGCGCGCGCTGGAAGAGCGCAGCGCCGCCGCCTCCGCCAAATCACGGCCCGCCTTCGACAAGCGCGGCCAGCTGCTGCCGCGCGAGCGGGTGGCGCTGCTGCTGGATGCGGGTGCGCCCTGGCTGGGCCTGTGTTCCCTCGCGGGTTACCTGCAGGACAACAAGGACGCGGCCCAGTCGGTGCCGGGCGGCGGCGTGGTGGCGGGTATCGGCTTTGTGAGTGGCGTGCGCTGCATGGTGGTGGCCAGTGATTCAGGCATAGAGGCCGGCGCCGTCCAGGCCATGGGACTGGAAAAGATCCTGCGCGTGCAGGAGATTGCGCTGCAAAACAAGCTGCCCTTTATCCACCTGGTGGAAAGTGCGGGCGCCAACCTCATGCGCTACCGGGTCGAAGGCTTTGTGCACGGTGGAAGCCTTTTCCGCAATCTGGCGCGGCTGTCGGCGGCGGGCATTCCCGTCATCACCGTGCAGCACGGTTCGGGCACGGCTGGCGGCGCCTACATGCCGGGCCTGAGCGACGTCGTCATCATGGTGCGCAAGCGTTCCCGCGCTTTCCTTGCCGGCCCGCCACTGCTGATGGCCGCTACCGGCGAGGTGGCGACCGAAGAAGAACTGGGTGGCGCTGAAATGCACACCGGCGTGTCGGGCCTGGGTGAGCATCTGGCTGATGACGATCGCCATGCGCTGGGGCTGGCGCGCCAGGTGGTGGCCCGTACTTCATGGTCAAATCGGGCAGCAAGCAAAGCAGGGCGGGCGCAAGCAGCTACTAATTCAATAGCAAACACCGATCTCCCCTGTGAGCCGATTTACCCGCCTGACGAGCTGCTGGGCCTGGTTCCCGACGACCTGCGCCAGCCGCTGGACATGTACGAGGTCATCGCTCGGCTGGTGGATGGCTCAGACTTTTTGCCGTTCAAGGCGCTTTATGGTGCGGCCACGGTGTGCGTGCAGGCATCGATTGACGGCCATGCGGTCGGCATCATCAGCAACAATGGCCCGATTGACGTGGCCGGCGCCAACAAGGCCACGCACTTCATCCAGCTGATGTGCCAGCTGGGCCACCCCCTCATCTACCTGCAGAACACCACCGGCTATATGGTGGGCAAGGAGAGCGAGCAGGCCGGCATGATCAAGCACGGCTCCAAGATGATCCAGGCGGTGACCAATGCCGCCGTCCCGCAAATCACCATCCAGTGCGGCGCTTCATTTGGCGCGGGCAACTACGGCATGTGCGGCCGCGGCTACGCGCCGCGCTTTCTTTTCACCTGGCCCGGCGCCAAAACGGCGGTGATGGGGGGCGAACAGGCCGCGCGCACCATGCAGATCGTAGGCGAGGCGGCCCTGGCGCGAAAAGGCATCACGCCGGACCCGGCTCAGTCGCAAACCCAGTACGACAAGATCGTCGCCATGTTCGAGGCGCAGGCCGATGTGTTCTACACCTCGGGCCTGGTGCTGGACGACGGCRTCATCGACCCGCGCGACACGCGCGCGGTGCTGGCACAGTGCCTGGCAATGTGCGCCGAGGCCGATGCGCGGCAGCTGAGGCCCATGCAGTTTGGCGTGGCGCGCATGTAGACCGCCTGCAAAAAAGAACCGGAGACAACGAAATGCAATACACGCACGAACACCTTGAAATCCAGAAAACCCTGAAGCGGTTCATTGACGCCGAGATCAATCCGCACGTCGATGAATGGGAAGCCGCTGAAATCTTTCCCGCGCATGAAGTGTTCAAGAAGCTCGGCAACCTGGGCATGCTGGGCCTGACCAAGTCTGAGGAATACGGCGGCGCGGGCCTGGACTACTCCTACGCCATGGCCATGGCCGAAGCGCTGGGCCACATTGATTGCGGCGGCGTGCCCATGGCCATTGGCGTGCAGACCGACATGTGCACGCCGGCACTCGCGCGCTTCGGCAGCGACGAACTCAAGCGCGAATTCCTCGCTCCAGCGATTGCCGGCGATGCCGTCGGCTGCGTCGGTGTGAGCGAGCCGGGTGCGGGCAGCGATGTCGCCTCCATCAAGAGCCATGCCCGCAAGGACGGCGGCGACTACATCGTCAGCGGCCAGAAGATGTGGATCACCAACAGCCTGCAGGCCGACTGGATGTGCATGCTGGTCAACACCGGTGAGGGCCCTGTGCACAAAAACAAGAGCCTGGTCATGGTGCCCATGCGCGACAAGGGCAAGCTGCGCAAAGGCATTGAAGCGGCCAAAAAAATCAAAAAAATCGGCATGAACTCGTCCGACACCGGCCTGATCTACTTTGACGAAGTGCGTGTGCCGCAGCGTTACCTGATCGGCAGCGAAGGCTCGGGCTTTGTCTACCAGATGATGCAGTTCCAGGAAGAGCGCCTGTGGTGCGCAGCCAGCTGCATCCAGTCGCTGTCCAACTGCATTGAATGGACGGTCGAGTGGGCGCATGAGCGCAAGCTTTTCGGCGCCACTCTGGCTGACCAGCAATGGGTGCAGTTCAAGCTTGCCGAGATGAAGACCGAAGTCGAGAGCCTGCGCGCCATGACCTACCGTGCCTGCGAGCTCTATGTGCAGGGCCAGGACGTGACCGAGCTCGCGTCCATGGCCAAGCTCAAGGCCGGGCGGCTCAACCGCCTGGTGCCCGACACCTGCCTGCAGTTCTGGGGCGGCATGGGCTACACCTGGGAGAACAAGGTGGCGCGCATGTTCCGCGACGGCCGGCTCGCTTCCATAGGCGGTGGGGCCGACGAAGTCATGATGGGGATCATCGCCAAAATGATGGGCGTGGCCAAGTCCGGCAAGAAGGGTGGCTGAGTTCATGACCGTGCCTGGCATACGGAGCGGGGCGTCTGCATGAAAAATATCCGCTGCTTGCTGGTGGCCAATCGTGGGGAGATTGCGCGCCGCATCATGCGCACCGCGCGAACCATGGGCATGCAGACGGTGGCGGTGTATTCAGACGCCGACGCCGGTGCGCTGCATGTGCAGGAGGCGGACATCGCCTGTGTGCTGGGAGGTGCCACTTCTGCCGATTCCTATCTGCGCATCGACAAACTGGTTGCTGCGGCCAAGGCCAGCGGCGCCGATGCGGTGCATCCGGGCTACGKTTTCCTCAGCGAGAACGCCGCCTTTGCCGACGCGGTGATTGCTGCGGGGCTGACCTGGGTGGGGCCACCGCCGGCCGCGATCCGGCAGCTCGGCAGCAAGTCGGCTGCCAAGCAACTCGCCGCGGCGCAAGGCGTACCCTGCCTGCCGGGCTACCAGGGTCATGACCAGTCCGACGCGCGCTTTGAAGCCGAAGCCGCGCGCATCGGTTACCCGCTGATGGTCAAGGCCGTGGCGGGCGGCGGTGGGCGCGGCATGCGGCTGGTGCGGGAGGCCGCGCACCTTTCGGCGGCGCTCCAAAGCGCCCGCTCTGAAGCGCTCTCGGCCTTTGGCAGCGGGGAGCTGCTGATGGAGCGGGCTTTGTTAAATCCACGCCATGTCGAGGTGCAGGTGTTTGCCGACGCCCACGGCCATTGCATTCATCTGGGCGAGCGCGACTGCTCGGTGCAACGCCGCCACCAGAAGATCATTGAAGAAACGCCCTGCCCGGCGGTGGATGCTGCGCTGCGTGCGCGCATGTGTGGGGCGGCGGTAGCGCTGGCGCAAGCCGCGGGTTATGTGGGTGCAGGGACGGTGGAGTTTCTGGTTGATGGTGGCGACGTGAGCGCCGCCGGGCCGCCCCAAGGCGCGAAGGCCCCCTTGGGGGGCAGCGCAGCACACGAAGTGGCAAGCGTGGGGGCTAGTTTCTTCCTTATGGAAATGAACACTCGCTTGCAGGTCGAGCATCCGGTGACTGAAGCTGTCACAGGCCTTGATCTCGTCGAATGGCAGCTGCGCGTAGCGCAAGGCGAGCCACTGCCTCTTGCGCAGGATCAGGTGGCGTTTAGCGGTCATGCGATTGAGGTGCGCCTGTGTGCCGAAGACGAGAATTTCACGCCGCACACAGGCACGGTGCGGCGCTTTCGTGAACCCGGCGAAGTGCGCTTTGACCATGCGCTGTTTGAAGGCCAGGTGGTGTCGCCTCATTACGATTCGATGCTGGGCAAGCTGGTGGTGCATGCTGCCACACGTGAGCAAGCCATAGACCAACTGGTGGCGGCGCTGGGCCGTACCGAAGTACTGGGCCTGCCCACCAACCGGAAGTTTTTGTCGGCTTGCCTGGCCCATCCGGTGTTCCGCGCCGGGCATGCGCTGATTCCTTTTCTGGCGGAGCAGGGCGATGCGATACGCGGAGTGCTACAAAAAGAGGAGCTGCTTGCGCTTGTTCCGTATGGACTGGCGGCCATTTTCTCTCAAGATATTGACTCAAACAGCGCCGCAAACAGCCTGCCGTGCCCGTTTCCCCGACCGGTTCGGCTGCGCCACCGTGGGCAGCTGCTCGATCTGCGCATACGTGAGCTGGGCGGGGGTGTGCTGGAAATCGAAGCGGGCGGCGAGGTGTTGCAGGCGGTGATCACTCGGGGACCCGATGGTGCTCTGACGGTAGGCACAGGCCAGACCGGGCAGCGCATATCGGCGGTTCGCCTGAAGGAATCTTCCGGGCAACCCGGTGCACGCTGGCATGTGCAGACGGGCTCTGTGGACCTGTTCCTGGAAGATTCCACCTTTGCGCCGCCGGCATCCGGCGGTGTTGCAACCGCGCGGGAGTTGCGGGCGCCCTTCAACGGCAAGGTGATTGCTGTCCATGCGGCGCCAGGCCAGGCCGTGAAGCGCGGCGACACGCTGCTGGTGATTGAATCCATGAAGCTGGAGCACGCGGTCAATGCCCCGCACGATGCCGTGCTGGCGGCTGTGATGGCAGAGGTGGGTCAGCAAACAAGTACCGGGCAGGTGTTGCTGAGGTTCGATGAGGCCAAAGCATGAGAACCCGGAAAATCAGGAAAGATTTCGCTGCACGACAATTGACGCCATGACCAAAGCACAGCCCACCCCCGCCGGCGCGATTGAGTTCGAGCCGGAATTTGTCGCCAGCCTCAAAGAGCTGTTCGAGGAAAAAATCGTTTTCAACAAGTTGCTGGGGCTCAAGATCACCTCGGTGACGGCGGAACGGGTCACCGCCCGCATTGACATGCGCAACGAGCTGATAGGCCACTACGCCCACAACCGCATCCACGGCGGCGTGATCAGCGCCGGTCTGGACGCCATGGGCGGGCTCGCCGTGATGGCGGCCATAGGCGCGCGCCACATGGACGAATCGCCGATGCAGCGGCTGCACCGCTTTGCCAAGCTGGGCACCATCGATCTGCGGGTGGATTATTTGCGGCCTGGCATCAGTGAATTTTTTGAGTTGCGGGCTGAGGTGATGCGGCTGGGGTCTCGGGTGGCGAGTACGAGGATGGAGTTTCTGGGGGCTGACGGTAAGTTGTTTTCTACTGGGGCTGGGGCTTATATCGTTTCTTAAGTTTTCTTGGCCGGCTCTTGCTCCGGCCTTAGCTCTCTCTGCTGAGGGTTGYTGGCCGGGGTCGCCCGGCAGCGACTCACTTTTCTTTGCTTCGCCAAAGAAAAGTAAGCAAAAGAAAGGCGACCCTGGCTCCTGCGTCCCTACGCTTCGCTGCGGGCAACCTGTGGTGCTCGGTCCAGCCGGGGTCAAAAACAACTCGCTTCGCTCAAACAAGTTTTTGCCCTGATCCGTCTGGCCCTCTGCTCCTCGGCGCATCCACAAGGGGGTAGAGGCAGGAATACCAGCCGAAGACAGGACCCCGAATACCAGAAGAAACAAGGACACGCTGCGGCGTGTCCTTGTTGGTATTGGAGTTGGGTATTTATCTTTGGTCCCCGCTCCCGATTACCCCTTCTGTCTGCGCCGAGGAGCGCAGGTTCAGGCGGATCAGGGATCGCGATTGTCTGAGCCGAAGGCGAGTTCGAGCGAGACCCCGCCTGAGCCGAGCACCGCAGGTTGCCCCGGAGCGAAGCGCAGGGGTCGCAGACAGCAGGGTCGCCTTTTCTTTGGTGACTTTCTTTTGGCGAAGCAAAAGAAAGTTACTTGCATGCCGGGCAACCCCGGCCAACAACCCTCAGCAGAGAGAGCTAAGGCCGGAGCAAGAACCGGCAACTAAGCCGGTCCCTCGTAGCCGAGGGCGTTAAGAAACTCCCTCCGCCACCAATGCACATCGCGTTCCCGGATGGTCTTGAGCAGCTTCTGATGCCGCGCCTGCCGCTCCTCCAGCGGCATTTGAAGCGCACGCTGTACGGTGTCCGCGGTGCCGTCGGTATCGTAGGGATTGACCAGCAACGCGTCTTCCAGTTGCTCCGCAGCCCCCGCAAAGCGGGACAGCACCAGCACCCCGGGGTCGGCCGGGTCTTGTGCGGCGATGAATTCCTTGGCCACAAGGTTCATGCCGTCGCGCAGCGGCGTGACCAGCGCCACCCGCGCCACGCGGTACAAACCCGGCAGGCGCTTGCGCGCCACGTTGCGGTGGATGTAGCGAACGGGCATCCAGTCGAGCTCGCCGAAATTGCCGTTGATGGCGCCGCACAGGCTTTCCAGTTCCTGCAGCAGATCGGTGTAGGTGCCCATGTCCTCACGGCTGGGCGAGGCGATCTGGATCAGCGTGGCGCTGCGGAGATTTTCCGGGTACTTTTTGAGCAAGGTTTCAAACGTCCGCAGCCGCTGCGGCAAGCCTTTGGAATAGTCGAGCCGCTCGACACCCAGCAGCAGCTTGCGGCGTGAATACTCTTCCTTCATGCGTTCGTACATGTCGCGCGCATCCTGCGCGTGCGTGAGCGCCGCGAACTCGTCCACGTCTATGCCGATGGGAAAAGCGCCCGCCCGCACAGTGCGGTGAAAGGCCCTGAAGCGGTTGTCGCCCAGCGCCACCGCGCCGGCTTCGGCCTGCACATAGCGCGAGAAGTGCAGCAGGTCGTTCTCGCTCTGGAAGCCGACCAGGTCGTAGGCGAACAGCGCACGCATCAGCCATTCGTGCTGGGGAATGGCCGCCAGCACCTGCTGCGGCGGCAGCGGAATGTGCAGGAAAAATCCGATGCGGTTGTTGCAGCCCATGGCGCGCAA
Source organism: Polaromonas sp. P3_C2 (assembly GCF_056402675.1). Classification (NCBI taxonomy): domain Bacteria; kingdom Pseudomonadati; phylum Pseudomonadota; class Betaproteobacteria; order Burkholderiales; family Comamonadaceae; genus Polaromonas; species Polaromonas sp. P3_C2. Next base: position 15,242 of record NZ_JBFUGX010000013.1, read on the forward strand.
TTCGGCCGCCATGGGGATCAGGTGGTAGTCGTGGATCCAGATGATGTCGTCGGGCTGCAGCAGGCTCATGAGCTTGTGCGCAAACAGCCGGTTCACGCGGCGGTAGGCCTCGATAAAGCCTGTGTCAAAACGCGCCAGGTCCAGCCGGTAATGAAACACCGGCCAGAGCACGCCGTTGCTGTAACCCAGATAGTAGCCCGCATGGTCTTCGGCCGACAGGTCCACCGTGGCCAGCTTGATGTTGCCCGCCTGCTGCACATGCAGCTCGCCTTCTCCGGCGGCGCCGCCCTCAACGACCGTGCCGCTCCAGCCGAACCACAGCCCACCGGTAGCATTGAGTGCATCGCCCAGCGCTACGGCCAGTCCGCCAGCCGCAGCCTTGCGTGGATCCGCTACGCGGTTGGATACAACAACTAGCCGGCTCATGGCAAACGCCCCTCTTTACCAGCGGGGGCCGCGGAACTGGCTTTGCCGGGCCGCAGGCGCCGGCCCCCTGCGAGGGGGGGAGGTGCTACACGAAGTGAGCATCCGGCGGGGGTGTTCAAGTTCATACTTGAGATTCCCACGGGGTGGACAAGCGGACGGCAGCATTGATGATCCCCACCATCGAATACGTCTGCGGAAAATTCCCCCACATCTCGCCGGTCACGGGATGCGTGTCTTCCGAGAGCAGGCCCACATGGTTGCGCGCGGCCAGCATGGTGTTGAAAATCTCGCGGGCCTGCTCCTTGCGGCCTATGCGTGCCAGCGCGTCGATGCGCCAGAAGGTGCAGATGTTGAAGGCGGTTTCGGGCTTGCCGAAATCGTCCGGCGCCTCATAGCGGCGCATGTAGGGGCCGTCGCACAAATGGGTTTCCAGTGCGTCTACCGTGGCGACAAAGCGCGGGTCTTTGGGATCGATAAAGCCCACTTCAATCATCAGCAGCACGCTGGCGTCGAGGTCGCGCCCGCCAAAGCTTTCGGCAAAGGCCTGGCGTTCTTCACTCCAGGATTCGCGCAGGATGCGTTCCTGCATCACTGCCGCATGGCCGCGCCAGTAGTCGGCCCGATCCTGCAGCTTGAGCACCAGCGCGATCTTGGCCAGCCGGTCGCAGGCGGCCCAGCACATCAGGGCCGACGACGTGTGGATGCGCGCGCGCGTGCGCAGCTCCCACATGCCGGCATCTGGCTTGTCGTAACTGTGCACGGCCTGCTCGCCAACTTCCTCGAGCCGCTTGAACTCGGCAATGCCGGCACGGTGCAGCAGGCGATGGTCGTGAAAAGCCTGGGCCGCGCCCAGCACCACATTGCCGTAGACGTCGTGCTGGAAATGCTCCTGCGCCTGGTTGCCCACGCGCACCGGTCCCATGCCGCGGTAGCCGCCCAGATGCAACATGGTGGATTCGGGCAGCTCGCGCTCCAGGCCTATGCCGTAGAGCGGCTGGATGTGCCCGCCCTTGGACTGCACCACCACGTTGGCGAGCCAGCGCAGGTAGTCTTCCATGGTGCCGACTTCCGAGAGGCTGTTGAGTGCGCGCACCACAAAAAAGGCGTCGCGCAGCCAGCAATAACGGTAGTCCCAGTTGCGCTGGCTGCCGGGTGCCTCGGGAATGCTGGTAGTCATGGCGGCGACGATGGCGCCGGTGTCTTCAAAGAGCGAAAGCTTGAGCGTGATGGCTGCGCGTATCACGGCCTCCTGCCATTCCAGCGGAATGTGCAGGCGCTGGCTCCATTTTTTCCAGTAGGAAATGGTTTCCTGCTCAAACAGGCGCGCCGTGTCGGCAATGCCGTCGGGCAGCGACTCGTCGGCGCCGAGCAGAAAATTATGCTCGCGTGTCAGCACAAAAGGCTGCTTTGACAGCAGGTGTGAAATCGACACGTCGGTGTTCAGGCGCAGCGTCAGCTCGTCGCCCACATAGCGCAGGTGGTTGCTGCCCTGGGTGATCAGCGGCTTGCGCCGGCCCCAGTCGAAGCGGATGTCCAGCGATACGCGGATGCGCGGCGCGCCGTGGATGGGTTTGACGCGGCGCACCAGCGTCATGGGCCTGAAAAAGCGTGATCGGCTGAAAAAGCGCGGCGCGAAATCGGTGATCTCGATGCCCTGGCCGCGTGTGTCGAACAACTGGGTGCGCAGCACCGCCGTATTGGGCTCATACCACTGCTTGGCTTCGGCGAAATCCTCGATCTCGATGGCGAAGGCGCTGGACTGCGAGTCCTGGATGCCCGGGGCGGTCGCGTCGTCCTGCGCGGGCTGCGGCTCGAGAAGCGCATTGAATACAGGGTCGCCGTCAAACCGCGGCAGGCAGCACCAGACGATGCGGCCGCGCACATCAATCAGCGCACTGAAGGCGCAGTTGCCGATGACGCCCATGGCCAGCGAGGGTTGGGCGGGCGGCGCGAAGTTCAGGGAGTCGGCGGCGACGTTCATGGGCGGCTTTCTGGCGCGGCGGCCGGTGTTTCGTCGGTCTCCCGCGCCATGCCGCCGAAGGCCGCATGCAGCCATTGGTGCAGCGCCTCGGGTGACGCGCAGCGATGGCGCGCCTGGGTGGCGCCTTCGCCGACCTTGATGCCTTCACCGCCCAGGGATTGCACGGCCGCAAAGCCGGCTTCGTCGGTGGTGTCGTCGCCGGCAAACAGGGGCAGGCGGCCCGCAAATGGCGGTTCGGCCATAAAAGCCTTGATGGCCGAGCCTTTGCTGACGTTGGCCGGTTTGACTTCAAAAACACACTTGCCATGCAGCAGCTCGACACCGGGCGTGCGGTCGGCCGCCTCCTGCATGACCTGCAGGCACAGTGCTTCCAGCTCGGGTGCGTGGCGATAGTGCAGGGCAACGGCCGCCAGCTTGATTTCCACGCGCAACCCGTCATGATGCGCGGCCAGGTCGGTGGCGCGTCGGGTGAGCTCCCGCAGGTCCGGCTCTGCCAGGCTGACGACGCGGCCCTGCGTATCGCGGCGCTGCGCGCCATGTTCGGTGGCCAGGGGTAGCCGCAAAGGCGCGAGAAAGCCATCGAGGTCGGCCAGCCTGCGGCCCGACACAATCGCCAGCGCGCCGCCCAACTGCGCTGAAAGCCTCGCCAGGGCTGGAATCACGCCTGAAACCAGCTGGACTGCGTCGGGTTCTGGCGCCAGGTCGGCCAATGTTCCGTCAAAGTCCAGAAAAAGGGCGGTCTGCGCGTTGATGACCGGCAATGACCCGAAAGGCCCGGGAGGAAGTGCGTGTGAAGAGGGTCGGGGCGGCGATGAAGAAGGTGATAAATGCATCGCCATTCACCTTAGCAGAGCCCCTGCTGAATCACTGTAGGCCGGTTTCGCCTTTTTCCACATTTCAGCCAATGGCGGCTACTCTGTAGCGGTGCCGGGGAGGCTGTCCTGCACCGCTTTGACGCGTGCTCTGTGGATGGACTCGCCAATCTGTTT